>NZ_JBITGZ010000013.1:0-200056 GCF_044457565.1 Kitasatospora sp. NPDC050543
GCAGTCGGACAATCATGCAGCCCCCGGAGCGACCACCCCGGGAGCCGCCCCCGGCGCCACCCACCCTCCCGAGAGCCCACAGACAACAGCAACCCACACAAAAGCGCCCCCTCCGCGACATTCCGTCGCAAAGGGGGCGCCCGAAGAACAACCGCTAGTTGTCCCCATCCTCATCGATCAGGAACCCACGCATCGGCGCGGGAGCCTGCTGCATCGGCTGCGGCGGCTGCGGCCGCACCGCGGCCATCGGCTGGGTCATCCCAGCCGGAGCCATCTGCGGTGCACCCGATCCACCCGAGGCCTGGCCGCCGAAGGATGGCTGGCCGCTGCCGCCACCGAACGAGCTCTGCCCGCCGAAGGACTGCCCGCCGCCGAACGACTGCTGACCGCCGCCGAAGCTCGGCTGGCCGCCGCTCATCGACGAGGCAGCCGGGGTCATCGACGACGCGGCCGGCGGCAGCGAAGCGGTGGCCGGGATGCGCGGCGGAGCGAGCGAGTCGTCCGCCTGCGACTCCAGCTGGCGCAGCTGCGTCTCCAGGTACGACTTCAGACGCGTGCGGTACTCACGCTCGAACGCCCGCAGGTCCTCGACCTTGCGCTCCAGCGTGGCCCGCGCGGACTCCAGCGAGCCCATCGCGACGCGATGCTTCTCCTGCGCGTCCCGCTCCAGGGCGTCGGCCTTGGCACGGGCGTCGCGCTCCAGACCCTCGGCCCGGCTGCGCGCCTCGCCGACGATCTTGTTGGCCTCCGAGCGGGCCTCCGAGATGGCCTGGTCCGCGGTCTGCTGCGCCAGCGCGAGCACGCGGGCCGCGCTGTCGCCGCCGCCCTGCTGCTGCATGGGGGCGCCGCCGAGCGGGCCGCCCATCTGCTGCTGCTGGCCCATCGGGCCGCCCATCGGCTGGAGCTGCTGGCCGCCCATCGGCTGGCCCATCTGCTGGCCGGGGACCTGCTGGCCCATCGGGCCGCCCATCGGCTGGAGCATCTGACCGCCCATCGGCTGCACCAGCTGCTGCTGGCCGCCCATGGTCTGGTTCATCTGCTGCTGGCCCATCGGGCCGCCCTGGCCGGCCGGGAGCTGCGGGGCACCGGAGGGCAGGCCGAGGGGCTGCTGCCCCATCTGCTGCTGGCCCATCTGCTGCTGCGGGCCACCCATCTGCTGCTGCTGCTGGCCCATCGGGCCGCCCTGACCGGGCCCCTGCTGGCCGGGGACCGGCGGACCGGATATGGCAGCGGGGACGGGAGCACCGGAGCGCGAGTCCTGCTGCGGCTCCTTGCGCATGTTGGCCTGGTTCTGCGCGGCGGCACGGGTCGCGGCGGCCAGCTTGGCGCGCAGGTCCTCGTTCTCGCGCAGCAGCTTGGTCAGCTCGGCTTCGACCTCGTCGAGGAAGGCATCGACCTCGTCCTCGTCATAGCCTTCGCGCAGGCGGACGGTCGTGAACTGCTTGTTCCGAACGTCCTCGGGGGTCAATGGCATCTCTTCACCTCAACGTGATCGTCGGCACACCGGCATCCTGTCGCATCGCTCACCTACGACAGGCGCTGCACGAGCGAGATCAGGACATACACAATGATCATCAGTACGAAGAAGGACAGGTCGAGCGCCACGCCCCCGAGACGCAACGGCGGGATGAACCGCCGAAGAAGCTTGAGCGGCGGATCCGTGACAGTGTACGTGGCCTCCAGGACCAGGACCATGGCCTTGCCCGGCCGCCACGAACGCGCGAACTGGAAGACCCAGTCCATGACCAGCCGGAAGAGCAGGAAGACCAGGAAGACGGTCAGTGCATAACCGAGCACCGCCCACACGATCCCCATCGCGCTCCCTCTCCCTGGCCGCACTCGGCTTGTCGCAAAACGCTGTCGCTAACTCACTGTTGATCAGACCCACACATACAGTCGTGGCCGGGTCAGCTCTGGTTGAAGAACCCACCCTCGGCGATACGAGCCTTGTCCTCCGCCGTGACATCGACGTTAGCAGGCGACAGCAGGAACACTTTCTGCGTCACGCGCTCGATACTGCCGTGGAGACCGAAGACGAGTCCAGCGGCGAAGTCTACGAGCCGCTTCGCGTCGGTGTCGTCCATCTCGGTCAAATTCATGATCACGGGGGTGCCGCCGCGGAACTGTTCCCCGATGGTACGGGCCTCGTTGTAGGTCCGCGGGTGCAGCGTGGTGATGCGGTAGGGCTCTCGTTCGTTCACGACCTTGGGCATGATCACCGGGGCGCTCTTCTCCAGGTTGTGGCGGCGTTCGGGTGTGATGGACGACACTGGTGCCATCCTCGGGCTCTCCTGGCGGATCGGAACCGCGGCCGGCACCGGCTGGGGTGCGATCTGCGCCACCGAGGCGGGCGCGGGGGCGGGTCGCGGGATGTCCTCCGTCCGCCCGGTGCGCATCGGCTCGGGGTCCGCGTCGTAGTCGTCGTCGGGGTCGTACCCCTGGCCGTCGTACGTCTCGTCCTCCACGAGGCCGAGGTAGACCGCCATCTTGCGCATTGCGCCGGCCATGCTCCTGTCTCCTCCGCTCTGTGGTGGATCGGCTCCGTCACCGGCGGCCTTCGCCTGCGGATTCCGCGTACACCCACGATCCGTCAGGCCGATGGCCCGGCAAACCTGGTGGTGTCCGCGGAGCTGCGATCCACGGTTCGCTAGCGCTCAGGAAAGCTGCTAGGTTCTGTCCTATTTTGTCCTGCAGTCTGATCTACTACCCGGTGACGTTACCCGAGGGGTGACCGCACTCCGAGTACCGCCGTTCCGACGCGCACATGTGTCGCTCCGGCGGCCACGGCCTGCTCCAGGTCGCCGCTCATTCCCGCGGAAACCATCGTGGCAGCAGGATGGCTCGCCCGTACGGCGGTTGCGATTTCCGCCAGCCGCTCGAAGGCCCGGGCCGGATCACCGGCCAGCGGTCCGGCCAGCGGAGCGACGGTCATCACACCGTCCAGCCGCAGGCCGGGCGTGTCGGCGATGGCGTCGGCGAGCGCCCGGACCTCCGAGGGCGCCACACCTGCCCGGCCCTCGCCCTCCCCGGCCTCCTTGTCCAGTGCGACCTGGACCAGGCAGCCCAGCTCGGGCCGCCCGGCCTTGAGCACCGCCGCCGACAACGACTCGGCCAGCCGCACCCGGTCCACCGAGTGCACGTGGTTGGCGTACCGGACCACCGAACGGACCTTGTTGGTCTGCAGCTGGCCGACGAAGTGCCAGTCAAGAGGAAGGTTTCGGCACAGTTCCGCCTTGGGGGCGGCATCCTGGTCCCGGTTCTCGGCCACGTCCCGCACGCCGAGCGCGGCCAGCAGCGCGGAGTCCTCGGCCGGGTAGGTCTTGGTGACGACGATCAGGGTGACGTCCCGGCGCGGGCGCCCGGCGGCCTCGCAGGCCGCGACGATCCTGCGCTCGACCACTTCGAGGTTGGCGCCCAGTTCCTCGTAGCGGGTCCGCTGCCCCTGCGTCAGGGCGGCGAGGAAGTCGTGTCCGCCCGGGAACGGTCCGTAGATGTCATTCGTCATCAAGATTCAGAGCCCAACCAGACGTAACTCGCAAGCCGGCCGGTGCGCTGCTCGCGGCGATAGGAGAAGTGATCAGCCGATTCAATGGTGCAGACAGATGATCGCACCAACTCGGTGACTCCCGCAGCGGCCAACTGTGCTTCCACTCCCCCCGGCACATCCAGCGCCGGCGTCCCCCAGGACGTCTGCGCGTACGCGGCGGGTACCACGGCCGCCACCTCCTCGCGCAGCGCCGGCGGCACCTCGTAGCAGCGCCCGCAGACGGCCGGCCCGATGGCCGCGGTGATCCGCTCCGGCCGGGCGCCGAGGTCCTCCATCGCCCGCAGCACCGCCGGTACCACTCCCGCCGCCAGGCCCGGCCGGCCCGCGTGGGCCGCGCCGACCACCCCCGCCACGCGGTCCGCCAGCAGCACGGGGGTGCAGTCGGCGGTCAGGACCGCCAGCGCCAGCGGGCGGTCGGTCACCACCGCGTCGACCACCGGCGCCGAGCCCTCGGGCTGGCGCCGCGTCACCACCGCCACGTCCGCGCCGTGCACCTGGTTCATCCAGACCACGTCCGCCGGGTCCAGCCCCATCGCGTCCGCCGCGATCCGCCGGTTCTCCCGGACGGCCCGCGGGTCGTCCCCCACCGCGCCGCCGAGGTTCAGCTCCCCGTACGGCGAAGTGCTCACCCCGCCCCACCGGTCGGTGAAGGCGAAGTGAGCACCGTTGCGTACCGAGTGATCCATCACTTCAAGAAGTCGGGCACGTCGAGCTCCTCGGCGGGGCTCTCCACGAACGGCTGCCGGGCCGGCTGCACCTGCGGCGGCACCGAGGCGCCCGTCGTGGTCGCCGGGGCCTCCGAGGGGCGCGAGGAGCCCTCGCCCTCCGAGCGGGCCGTCACCGAGCCGATGCTGCCGTACGAGGGGCGGGTGGCCGGGCGCTCCGCCGGGGTGGCGGGCGCGCTGGCTGGGGACGCCTTGACCACCGGGTCGCGGACGATCGCCGGCGGCTGCCCGCCGTCGAAACCCGCCGCGATGACGGTGACCCGGACCTCGTCGCCGAGCGCGTCGTCGATGACCGCGCCGAAGATGATGTTGGCCTCGGGGTGCGCCGCCTCGCTGACCAGCTGGGCGGACTCGTTGATCTCGAACAGGCCGAGGTCCGAGCCACCGGAGATGGAGAGCAGCACGCCGCGCGCGCCGTCGATGGAGGCCTCCAGCAGCGGCGAGGAGATGGCCATCACGGCCGCCGCCTTGGCGCGGTCCTCGCCCCGGGCGGAGCCGATGCCCATCAGGGCCGAACCGGCGTCCGACATGACCGACTTGACGTCGGCGAAGTCGAGGTTGATCAGACCGGGGGTGGTGATCAGGTCGGTGATGCCCTGAACACCGGACAGCAGCACCTGGTCGGCCGAGCGGAACGCGTCAAGCACGCTCACCTGGCGGTCCGAGATGGACAGCAGCCGGTCATTGGGGATGACGATGAGGGTGTCGACCTCTTCGCGCAGGCCGGCGATGCCGTCCTCGGCCTGGTTGGCGCGACGGCGGCCCTCGAAGGTGAAGGGGCGGGTGACCACGCCGATGGTGAGCGCGCCCAGCGAACGGGCGATGTTGGCCACCACGGGCGCGCCGCCGGTGCCGGTGCCGCCGCCCTCGCCGGCGGTCACGAAGACCATGTCGGCCCCCTTGAGGACCTCCTCGATCTCCTCGCGGTGGTCCTCGGCGGCCTTGCGGCCGACCTCGGGGTTGGCGCCGGCGCCGAGGCCCCGGGTGAGTTCACGGCCAACATCGAGCTTGACGTCGGCGTCGCTCATCAGGAGGGCCTGCGCATCGGTGTTGATCGCGATGAACTCGACGCCCTTGAGACCGACCTCGATCATCCGGTTGATGGCGTTGACACCACCGCCGCCGATGCCGACGACCTTGATGACTGCGAGGTAGTTCTGCGGTGCTGCCACGTCGAAGGCCTCTCGCCTCGAATTTCCGGGTCGGCCCGGCGCTCGGGTGCTGCGCCGTCCCGACGGATGTCGATGGGTGGGGAGCCTGGTTCCTGACTGAATGTCCGAAATGCCGACCGCCGACCCGAACCCTAAACTTGACCTTTAGGGTTACTGCTGCGCCCCCGTCACATCACCGTGGGACACAGCCTGGTGACACAGGACACTAGGTCGCGACGGGCCCGTGTTTCAACGAACACGCCGAGCTTCCCTCTTTTCTTTTGAGCCTATGTGATCATCAACCGGCTGATGAAACCGGGGTGACCACCAAGAGTCAGGCCGACGCTCCGAGCGCGTCAACCCTCCCCCAGGCACAGAACCTACCCGATCACCCGGACACCGCAGGCGCGTCCGGTGCACTGACGTCGTAGACCGCCGCCTTCTGGTGCAGCAGCGCGGTCAGTACGACGGCCTTGCGCCCGGTCCGTTCCGGGCTCCCCCAGTGCACCGTTCCCCCACCGCTCAGCTGGAGTTGGATGTCGTCGTACGAGTGCACCAGCACCGCCCCGGCCCGCTTGGCGACCTCCGCCGGCAGGCTCGCGGCCACCGCGACCGCGCCGTCCACCAGCTGCTGGCGGGTGATCACCTCGGCGGAATCCTTCGCCTGCTGACTGAGTTGCAGCTCCACCACAGGCACCCCCGCGGGGGCGCTCGCCTCGGTGGCGAAGCTCACGCCGGCTCCATCCACCTGGGTGAACCTGCCGTCCTCCCCCTTGACGGCGGCGACCGCGCTGCGCTGCGTCACCTGCACCCGCAGGGTGTGCGGCCAGCCCCGCCACACCTCGGCCCTGGCGACCCGGGGGATCGCCTCGACCCGCCGCTCGACCTCGTCGAGATCCACCCGGGCCAGCGGGCCGTCGGCGAGCGAGCCCACCGCCTGGCGCACCTGCTCGGCGGTGAGCCGGTCCTCGCTCGCGCCCTGGACGGCGACGCTGCGCACGTCCAGCACCGAGGAGAGGAACACCAGCCAGGCCAGCGCGCCCAGCACGATGGCGCCGAGCGCGCCGAGCACCGCGATCCCGCGCCGGGAGAGACGCAGCCGGGGAGCGAACTCCTCGGCCTCGTCCTCCTCGAAGCGGCCCGCGGCGCCCTCAGCCACGGCGGCGACCACCTCGCGCCGCCTCGATGGCCTCGTACACCATGCCGACCAGCAGGTCGTCGGCGTCCCGGCGGCCGAACTCGGCGGCGGCCCGGCTCATGTCCCACAGGCGCTGCGGGTCGGTCAGGACGGGCAGCACGTTGCTGAGCACCCAGTCCGGGGTGAGGTCGGCGTCGTCCACCAGCAGGCCGCCGCCCGCCTTCACCATCGGCTGGGCGTTCAGCCGCTGCTCGCCGTTGCCGATCGGCAGCGGGACGAACGCGGCGGGCAGCCCGACGGCAGCGAGCTCGGCGACCGTCATGGCACCGGCCCGGCAGAGCATCAGGTCGGCGGCGGCGTACGCGAGGTCCATCCGGTCCACGTACGGCACCGGTCGGTACGGCGGCATCCCGGGGATGTCGTCGACCTGCGGCAGCTCGTTCTTCGGGCCGACCGCGTGCAGGATCTGCACGCCGTACTGCTGAAGACGCGGCGCGATGGTCTGGATGGTCTCGTTCAGGCGGCGGGCGCCCTGCGAGCCGCCGGAGACCAGCAGGGTGGGCAGCCGCTGGTCGAGACCGAAGTACTGGCGGGCCTCGGGGCGGGCCGCGTTGCGGTCCAGGGTGGCGATGGTCCGGCGCAGCGGGATGCCGATGTAGCGCGAGTCCCGCAGCTTGCTGTCGGGCGTGGAGACGGCGACGAAGTCGCTGTACCGGGCGCCGATCTTGTTGGCCAGCCCGGGCCTGGCGTTGGCCTCGTGCACCACGATCGGCACCCCGGCCCGCTTGGCGGCCAGGTAGGCGGGCATGGCGACGTAGCCGCCGAAGCCGACCACGGCGTCCGCCTTGACCCGCTCGATGATCTCCTGGGCGGCCCGGACGGTCCCGCGCAGCCGGCCTGGGACGGTGATCAGCTCGGGGGTGGGCTTGCGGGGCAGCGGCACGGCCGGGATGAGCTCCAGCTGGTAGCCGCGCTCGGGCACCAGCCGGGTCTCCAGGCCGCGTTCGGTGCCCAGCGCGGTGATCCCGATGGACGGGTCGTGTCTGCGGAGGGCGTCCGCGAGGGCGAGGGCCGGCTCGATGTGACCGGCGGTCCCCCCGCCGGCGAGTACGACATGCACCGAAATTCACCGCTCCCTGCGTGCCGGCCGGGGGGCCGGGCGCGCTGTGGTTCGTCGTCGTGGCAGCACCCGGGCCAGTCGTGTCCTGAACCGGGAGTTCTTGCTCCGGGCGGCCAGCGCCGCCTTCGCCCCCGGTGTACTGCGCGCGAAGCTCAGCAGCACACCGATGGCGCACATGGCCGACAGCATGGCGGAACCGCCGTAGGAGAACAGCGGGAGCGGGACGCCCGCGATGGGCAGCAGTCCCAGCGCCGACCCCAGGTTGACCATGGCCTGCGCCATGATCCAGGTGGTGGCGGCTCCCGCGGCGTACCTGACGAAGGGGTCCTTCGTGCTGATGGCCACACGGATACCCGCGTAGCCTAGTGCCGCGAAGAGGCCGAGCACCGACAGCGTCCCCACCAGTCCGAGTTCCTCGCCCGTGGCGGCGAAGATGAAGTCGGTGTGCGCCTCGGGCAGCTGGCCCCATTTCTCGATGCCGGCGCCGAGGCCGGAGCCGAAGCCGCCGCCGAGCGCGAACGAGTACACCCCGTGCAGCGCCTGGAAGCAGTTGCCGGCCGGGTCGAGCTTGGTCACCCCGATGCAGGAGAGCCGTTCGGCCCGGTGCGGCACGGTGACGACCAGGGCGGTGCAGGCGACCACCGCGACCCCGAGGGTGGCCACGAACAGCCGCATGGGGGCGCCGACCATCCAGAGCAGGCCGAAGAGCATCGCGACCAGGATCATCGAGGTGCCCATGTCACCGCCGAGCATGATCAGCATCAACAGCAGCAGCGCGCCCGGGACGAGCGGGACGAGCAGGTGTTTCCACTGGTCGAGGGTGCCGGTCTTCTGCTTGCGGGCGAGCAGGTCGGCGCCCCAGAGCAGCAGGGCCAGCTTGGCGAACTCGGAGGGCTGGACCTGGAAGAAGCCGAAGTTCAGCCAGTTCCGGTTGCCGTTGATCTCCATGCCGATGCCCGGGACGGCCACCAGGACGAGGGCGCCGATCACCGCGATCAGCAGCGGGTAGACGATCACCCTCAGCACCGCGATCGGCAGCCAGGCCAGGGTCACCAGCAGCGCGGCGCCCAGCAGGGCGGCCACCAGCTGCTTGCGGAAGTAGAACTGCGGCGACCGGTGCTGGCCCATCGCGAGGATCTGAGAGGACGAGAAGACCATCACCAGGCCGAGCACCACCAGCAGCAGCACCGCGCCGAGGATCAGGTAGTACGGGGTCAGCGGGCGGTCCAGGGTGTACCGCGCCCGGGCCCGGAAGGCCCGCAGCCGGGTGACCGGGCCGGCCGACTTGAAGGTCGTGGTGGTCGCCGAGATCAGCTTCAGCGGGGAGGCCGCGCCGCGCTCCGGCGCGGCGGTACCCGTCTTGCCCTGACCACCCGCCACCGCACGCTCCCCGTCTCCAGTCCCGACTCGATCTCCAGGCCCGGCCCGCCACCGGCGCACCCGGGCCCCGCCGCCGGCGGACGGGCCCTCCCGCCCGGGCCGGGCGGGAGGACGGGCGGCCGGTCGTGGCGGCCGGTCGTGGCGGCCGGTGTGGCCCGGGCCACCGACCGCCGCCGCTACCGGCCCGCCAGGTCCCGCACGGCGGCGGCGAAGAGGTCGCCCCGCTCGCCGTAGTTGGTGAACATGTCCATCGAGGCGCAGGCCGGGGCCAGCAGGACGGTGTCACCCGATTGGGCGAGTGCCGCGGCCGCGCCGACCACCGCGGTCATCGCCTCGGCGCCAGTCTGGCCCTCGGCCGCGTCGATCACCGGGACATCCGGCGCGTGTCGCGCCAGCGCCTCGCGGATCAGGGCGCGGTCCTCGCCGATCAGCACGGCCGCCCGCAGCCGGGGCGCCGCGCCCTGGACGAGCTCGTCGAAGGTCGCGCCCTTGGCCAGGCCGCCGGCGATCCACACGACGGGCCGGTAGGCCGCCAGCGACGCCGCCGCCGCGTGGGTGTTGGTGGCCTTGGAGTCGTCGATGTACGTGACGCCCTCGACCACGGCCACCTCGGCGATCCGGTGGGCGTCCGGGCGGAAGGCCCGCAGGCCCTCCCGGACGGCCTTGGGCTCGACGCCGTAGGCCCGGGCCAGCGCGGCCGCCGCGAGGGCGTTGGCGATGTTGTGGGGAGCCGGCGGGTTGACGTCCTCGACGGAGCCGAGCTCGGCGGCGTTCTTGGCCCGATCCGGTACGAAGGCGCGGTCCACCAGCAGGCCGTCGACCACCCCGAACTGGGACAGACCCGGCGCGCCCAGGGTGAAGCCGATCGCGCGGCAGCCCTCCTCGACGTCGGCCTCGCGGACCAGCGCCTCGGTGGCCGGGTCGGCCAGGTTGTAGACGCAGGCGACCTTGTTGCCCTCGTAGATCCGGCCCTTGTCGGCGGCGTAGGCCTCCATCGAGCCGTGCCAGTCCAGGTGGTCCGGCGCGAGGTTCAGGACGACGGCGGAGTGCGGGCGGAGCGAGGGCGCCCAGTGCAGCTGGTAGCTGGAGAGCTCGACGGCGAGGACGTCGTAGGGCTCCTCGGCGAGGACGGCGTCCAGCACGGAGACACCCACGTTGCCGACGGCGGCGGTGCGCCGGCCGGCGGCGGTGAGGATGGAGGCGAGCATCTGGACGGTGGTCGTCTTGCCGTTGGTGCCGGTGACGGCCAGCCAGGGGGCGGGCTCGCCGGTGGCGGCCAGCGGCCTGCGCAGGCGCCAGGCGAGCTCGACGTCGCCCCAGACCTCGATACCGGCCTCGGCCGCGGCGGTGAACAGCGGGCTGCTCGGCGGCCAGCCGGGGGAGGTGACGATCAGGGCGGTGCCCTCGGGGAGGGTGTCGCCGTCGCCGAGGCGGACGGTGACGCCCCGGGCCGTCAGCTCCGCGGCGCGGGCCCGCAGGCCCTCGCCCTCCCCGCCGTCGACGACGGTGACCTCGGCGCCGAGGTCACGCAGGACGCGGGCGGCGCTGATGCCCGAGACGCCGAGGCCGGCGACCGTGATCCGCAGGCCGGCCCACGGGATGTCCGCCGCCTGCGGATCGTTCGCCAGGGGCGCTGTCATCCGGTCACCCATCCCGCGTAGAAGAGGCCGAGGCCGACCGCCACGCACAGGCCCTGGATGATCCAGAAGCGGACCACGATCAGGACCTCGCTCCAGCCCTTGAGCTCGAAGTGGTGCTGTAGGGGGGCCATCTTGAAGACGCGCTTGCCGGTCATCCGGAAGGAACCGACCTGGATGATCACCGAGAGGGTGATGATCACGAAGAGGCCGCCGAGCAGGGCGAGCAGCAGCTCGGTGCGCGAGCAGATCGCCAGGCCGGCGAGGGCGCCGCCGAGGGCGAGCGAGCCGGTGTCACCCATGAAGATCTTGGCGGGCGAGGTGTTCCACCACAGGAAGCCGAAGCAGGAGCCCATCAGGGCGGCGGCGACCACGGCCAGGTCCAGCGGATCTCGTACGTCGTAGCACGGGCTGGTGGCGGAGTAGTAGTAGGCGCAGCTCTGCCCGTACTCCCACACACCGATGAAGGTGTAGGCGCCGAAGACCATCACCGAGGCGCCGGTGGCAAGGCCGTCCAGACCGTCCGTCAGGTTCACGCCGTTGGACATCGCCGCGATCATGAAGTACGCGAAGATGACGAACAGCACCGGGCCGATCGACCAGCCGAAGTCCCGTACGAAGGACAGCTTCTGCGACGCCGGGGTGAGCCCGCGACTGTCGCTGAACTGCAGCGCGAGGATCGCGAAGGCGAGGCCGACGAAGGACTGGCCGAACAGCTTCGCCTTGGCCCGCAGACCCAGCGAACGGCGCTTGACGACCTTGATGTAGTCGTCCAGGAAGCCGACCAGGCCCAGGCCCACCGTCAGGAACAGCACCAGCAGCCCGGAGGCGGTCGGGCTCTCGCCCGTTATCGCCTTGGTCGCGAAGTAGGCGATCAGGGTCGCCAGGATGAACGCGATGCCGCCCATGGTGGGGGTGCCGCGCTTGCTGTGGTGCGCCTTGGGTCCGTCGTCACGGATGTACTGGCCGTAGCCGTGCTTGGCCAGCAGCTTGATCAGGGCCGGGGTGCCGAGCAGTGACAGCACCAGGCCGATCATGCCCGCGAAGAGAATCTGCTTCACAGAGCAGCACCGCCGGAGGCCGGCGCCACGTCCGAGAGCAGCGCCTCGGCCACCTTCTCCAGCCCCACCGAACGGGAAGCCTTCACCAGGACCACATCCCCCGGCCGCAGCTGATCACGCAGCAGTTCGACCGCCGCGTCCGCGTCGGACACCAGCACCGACTCCTCACCCCACGAACCTTCGTTCCTCGCGCCCAGTTCCATACAGGCCGCCTCGCGTCCGCCGACCGCCACCAGCTTGGTGACGTCCAGCCGGACCACGAGCCGCCCGATGGCGTCGTGCTCGGCGAAGCTCTCCTCGCCGAGCTCCCGCATCTCGCCGAGCACCGCCCAGGTACGGCGGCGCCCCGGACCCCGGCCCCCCATCGACACGAGCGCCCGCAGCGCGGCCCGCATCGAGTCGGGATTCGCGTTGTAAGCGTCATTGACGACGGTGACACCGTCGGCCCGGTCGACGACCTCCATGCGCCAGCGGGACAGCGCGCCCGCCTCGCCCAGGGCGGCGGCGGTGTCGTCGACGGACAGCCCGAGCTCCATCGCCACCGCGGCGGCGGCGAGGGCGTTCGAGACGTGGTGCTCACCGTACAGGCGCAGCCGGACGGCTGCGGAACCGGCCGGGGTGGTCAACGTGAACGATGGCCGTCCGGTGGAGTCGAGGCGAACATCCTGTGCCCGCACCTCGGCGTCCCTGGCCTCCCCGAAGAGCACCACCCGGGCCTTGGTGCGGGCGGACATCGCGCGCACCAGCGGGTCGTCGGCGTTGAGGATCGCGACGCCGTCGGCGGGCAGCGCCTCCACCAGTTCGCCCTTGGCCTCGGCGATCGCCTCCTTGGAGCCGAACTCGCCGACGTGCGCGGTGCCGACGTTCAGCACCAGGCCGATCCTCGGCGGGGTGATCGCGGTCAGGTACTGGATGTCGCCCTTGTGCCGGGCGCCCATCTCCAGCACCAGGTGACGGGTGGTCGGCTCGACCCGCAGCGCCGTCATCGGGTGCCCGATCTCGTTGTTGAGCGAGCCGGGCGGGAAGACCGTTTCGCCACGGCGCTGGAGCAGCTGGGCGATCAGGTCCTTGGTGCTGGTCTTGCCGGCCGAGCCGGTCAGCGCGACCACCGCCGTGTCCTCGGCCCGGCCGACCACGGCGCGGGCGAGCTTGCCGAGCGCGTCGACGACGTCGTCCACCAGCACGGCGGGCACACCGACCGGGCGGGCGGCGAGCACCGCGACGGCGCCGGCCGCGACCGCGCGCTCGGCGTAGTCGTGGCCGTCCACGTGCTCGCCGGCGAAGGCGGCGAACAGGCCGCCGGGGCGGACCTTGCGGGAGTCGACCTCGACCGGGCCGGTCACCAGGGTCTGCGGGTCGGCGCCGTCCAGGGTGCCGCCGACGGCTTCGGCCACCTCGGCGAGGGTCAGTGCGATCACGGCTGCTCTACTCCTCGGGTGCCCCGCACGGCGGAGTGGTGCGAGATGGCCTCCCGCAGCACCTCCCGGTCGTCGAAGGGGCGGATCTCGTCTCGTACGTACTGGCCCAGCTCGTGGCCCTTGCCGGCCACCAGGACGGTGTCGCCGGCCTGGGCGCGGGCCACCGCCGCGGCGATGGCCTCGGCCCGGTCGGGAACGACCAGGACGTCGCCGCGCTCGGCCTCGGGCACCTCGGCGGCGCCGTTCAGCATGCTGGCGAGGATCGCCAGCGGGTCCTCGCTCCGCGGGTTGTCGCTGGTCAGCAGGGCCGTGTCGGCCAGGCGCGCGGCGATGGCACCCATCGGGCCGCGCTTGTGCGGATCGCGGTCGCCGCCGCAGCCGACCACCACGTGCAGCCGGCCCTTGGTGACCTGGCGCAGCGACTCCAGCACGGCCTTGAGCGCGTCCGGCTTGTGCGCGTAGTCGACCACGGCGACGTACGGCTGCCCGGCGTCCACCCGCTCCAGCCGGCCCGGCACGCCGGCGACGGCGGCCACCCCGGCCACCGCCCGCTCCAGCGGCAGACCGGCGGTGACCAGCGCGGTGATCGCGGCGAGCGCGTTGGCGACGTTGAACGGCCCGGGCAGCGGCACCGAGGCGTCGGCCGCGGCGCCGTCGGGCCCGGCCACCCGGAAGGTCGAGCCGATCGGCCCGAGCTGCACGTCCAGCGCCCGCCAGTCGGCCTCGGGAGCGCCGGTGGCGGAGAAGGTGGTCACCGGGATCTTCGCCTCGGCGGCGAGCCTGCGCCCGTACTGGTCGTCCAGGTTGACCACGCCGAGCCGCGACTTGCCGGGCTGGAACAGCCGGGCCTTGGCCTGGAAGTAGTCCTCCATGTCAGGGTGGAAGTCCAGGTGCTCCGGCGTGAGGTTGTTGAACAGCGCGACGTCGTACGCCACCCCGTCGACCCGGCCGAAGACCAGCGCGTGGCTGGAGACCTCCATGGTCACCGCGTCCGCGCCGCGCTCGCGCATCACCGCGAGGATGGCGTGCAGGTCGGTGGCCTCGGGGGTGGTGCGCTCGCTCTTGATCCGCTCGTCGCCGACCCGCATCTCGACGGTGCCGATCACCCCGGGCGCCCGGCCGGCGCCCAGCAGGCCGCCCTCGACCAGGTACGAGGTGGTGGTCTTGCCGTTGGTGCCGGTGATCCCGATGGTCAGCAGCTGCTCGGAGGGGCGGCCGTAGACCGCGGCGGCCAGCTCCCCCATCCGGGCCCGCGGCCGGTCGACCACCAGCAGCGGCACGCCGGCCCCGGCGGCCAGCTCGGCCCCGGCCCGGTCGGTCAGCAGCGCGACGGCGCCGGAGGCGACCGCCTGGGCGGCGAAGGCGGCGCCGTGGTGGTTGGCGCCGGGGAAGGCGACGTAGACGTCGCCCGGGCGCACCGCGCGGGAGTCGTGGGTGATGCCGGTGACCGCGGCGCCCTCGACGGGATCCAGGCCCAGCAGTCGGGCCACCTCGGCGAGCGGCAGGGCGGCCGCCCGGTCGGGGCGGGGCGGGCTCACGGTGATTTGATCGGGTTTCGGCACGGCGGGCAGGCTATCGGCCGAAGGGTGCCCAGGGCCAAACCGGCCCGCTCTCGCGCCCTGCGCCCGGCCCGCGGCCGCGCCGGACGCCCCCGGCGCCCCCGGCGGGGGTGTGAGCGGGTTCACATCGCGGGCGGGCTCGCTGTTCATGGTGGATCACGGCTTCCATTCGACGGGCAGGTTGGGCGCCTCGCTCCCGCTCGGCGGGACCTTGAGGGTCTTCAGGCTGAACTCCATCACCTGCTTGAACACCGGCCCGCAGAGCTGGCCGCCGAAGTAGCCGTTGACCGGGTGCTGGATGACGCAGGAGACGGTGAGCCGGGGCTGGTCGGCGGGCGCGAAGCCGATGAAGGAGGCGGTGTAGCCCTCGTACCCCTTGCCGTTCGCTGCCGCCCGATTGGCCGTACCGGTCTTGCCGGCGACCCGGTAGCCGGGGATGGCCGCCTTGCCACCGGTGCCCTGCTCGTCCGTGACGACGGACTCCAGCATGTCCGTGAGGGTCCTGGCGGTCTGCTCGCTGACCACCCGGCTCTGTGCCCCGGGCTCGGCCGGGGTGTACCGGCCGTCCGGCGCGGTGGTTCCCTGGACGACGCTCGGGGCGACCCGGACGCCGCCGTTGGCGATGGTGGAGTACACCGAGGTCGCCTGCAGGGCGTTCACGGTCAGCGGGCCCTGCCCGAACATGATCGTGTACTTGTCCGTGGCCACCAGATCCTCCGGCTTGGTCAGCTTGCCCGAGCTCTCACCGGGGAAGTTCAGGCCGGTGGGCTGGGCGATGCCGAACTTGCGCAGGTAGCCGTCCAGCACCCGGCTGGTCTCCGGCTGGTCCGCACCGAGCGTCTCGGCGGCCTCGATGGTGCCGATGTTGGAGGACTTGGCGAGCACCCCGGCCAGCGTCAGGTACCAGGTGCCGTGCTCGACGTCGTCGGAGAAGGCCTGACCGGCCCGGGGCAGCTGGCCCGGCACGGTGACGTGGGTGTCCCAGGTGGCCTTGCCGGTGTCCAGCACCGCGGCCAGCGTCATCAGCTTGGCCGTGCTGCCCGGCTCGTACGCGTCCTGAAGTGCGGGATTGCCGAGCTGGTCGGGCTTGGCCGAGCGCAGGTCGTTGGGGTTGAAGCCGGGCGAGGTGGCCATCGCCAGCACCTGGCCCGTCTTCACGTCCTGAACGATGACGTAGCCCTTCTGCGCCCCGGCGTTGGAGACCTGATCGGTGATGGCGCGCTGGGCCGCCCACTGGATGTCCCGGTTGATGGTCAGCCGCAGGTCGGTGCCGGGCACGGCGGCGTCGGTCGATCCGCCGGCGGTGGGCACCAGCCGGCCACCGGCCTGCGCGTAGTTGCTGTGGCCGTCCTTGCCGGCGAGCTGCGCCTGGTACTGCTGCTCCAGGCCGCCGGCCCCGACGCCCTCGGCGTTGACGAAGCCGACCAGGTTGGAGGCCAGGCCGTCGGCCGGGTAGACCCGGCGCTGGGTGTCGTGGTTGAACACGCCGGCCAGCGGGTTGGCACACTCGCTGTCCACCCGGGTGCGCCCGCCCTGGTCGGCGGGCTTGAGCAGGAGCCGCTTCTGCGCCTGGCACAGCTTGCTGCCCGCCTGCTTCTCCAGGGCGGTCTTGAGCTCGCTGATCTGGTTCTTCACGTCCGGGGTCTGCTTGGCGGCGAGGCGCGCGTAGCGGGCCTTGGGCGTGTGCAGCAGGGCGGCCAGCTGCTCCTTGGCCACCCCGAGGATCGGCGCCAGCAGCGCCGCCGCCTGCTCCGGGGCGTCCGGTACGCCCGTGGCCTGCTGGGTGAACATCTGCGGGTCGGCGGTGATGTCGTAGGCGTCGACGGTGGTGGCCAGTGCCACGCCGTCGGAGGACGTTATCGAGCCGCGCTCGGCGCTCAGCGGGATCACCTGGTAGCGGTTGACGTTGGCGTCGGCCGCCAGCGCGTCGGAGTCCAGCAGCTGGAGCTGGACGAGCCGGGCCGCGAACACCGAGAACACCAGCGAGAGCGCGACCGTCACGAACCGCAGCCGCCGGCGCGGGTCGGCCAGCTTGATGCTCTTCGGCTGCGAGCGGGCTGGCGGACGCGGGCGGGGGCGGGCCTTGGCCGCCGGCGGACGCTCGGCGGGCCGGCGCTGCTGGGGGGCGGGGGCCTGGGCCCGGGGCCTGGGCCGCTCGGCGCCCTTACGGGCCGGCTGGCGGGGCGCCGCCCCGCGCGCCGGTTTGCGCTCGCCCGGCCCCCGGGACGGCTGGCGGGGCGTACTCATCGGCCCGCACCCCCGCCCGTCGCCTCGGCCCGTGAAGCACCGCCACCCCCGCCGAGCAACCCGTTCACCGAGCCGCACCCCCTCTCGCGACCGCCGTCGCTCCCGTCAATGCTGTCGGGGGCACCCGCCCCCGGCCGTCCGCTCATCGCACCGCACCGCCCGCCGAGGACGCCGACGCCCCCTGGCCCACCGGGGCGATCTGGACGGCGGCGTCCCCCGTCGGCGCGGACGCGCCCGGCGCGGGGGCCGCGCCGGGGGTCGCGGAGGGCTGGGCACTGGGCCGGGGCTGCTGCCACGGCTCGGCGCCGGAGCGCTTGACCGGCGGGCTGTCCTGGGCCGTCCCCGGCTTGCCGAGGACCTTGCCGTCGTCCTGCAGGAACGCCAGCCCTCCGGCCGGCACCATGCCCAGCTCGCGGGCCCGCCGCTCCAGGGCGTCGGGTGCGGCGCCCTGGTCGATCTGGCGCTGAAGGGTCTGCTGCTGGTCCGTCAGCTCGGTGGTCTGCCGCTGGAGCCGGGACAGCTCGAAGGAGCCCTCGTTGAGGGCGGTGTTGAGTGCCAGCAGGCCGAGCAGTCCGGCCCCGAGCAGCACCACCACCAGGACGGTGAAGGGTGTGCGCCCCCGCGCGGCGGCCGCGCCCGGCCGTACCGTGATCCGTGCTCTGCCGCCCTGCCCGGGCAGCAGCCTGCCGCTCCCCTGGCGGGCCCCACCGCCGGCCACTGGCACCACGCTCTCCTCGCCCGCGTATCGATATGTCCGCGTCAGCCACCGGCCCGGTCAGCGCCGGGTCTTCCGGTCCCTGATCCTCTCCGCCACCCGCAGTCGCACGGGCGCGGCGCGCCGGTTCTCCTCGATCTCCGCCTCGGTGGCCAGCTCGGCCCCGCGGGTGATGAGCTTCAGCCAGGGCTGGTGCTCCTCGGGGATGACCGGCAGCCCGGGCGGCGCGGTGTTGGTGGCGCCGGCCGCGAAGTACTGCTTGACCAGGCGGTCCTCCAGCGACTGATAGGACATCACCACGATCCGTCCGCCGAGGGCGAGCGCGTCCAGTGCCCCGGGGATGGCCCGGTCCAGCACCTCCAGCTCACCGTTGACCTCGATCCTCAGCGCCTGGAAGGTCCGCTTGGCCGGGTTGCCGCCGGTGCGCCGGGTGGCGGCCGGGATGGCGTTGCGGACCAACTCCACCAGACGCGCGCTGTTGCTGAACGGTTCCTTCTCGCGCTCGCGGACGATCACCGAGGCGATCTTCCCGGCGAACCGCTCCTCGCCGTAGACCTTGAGGATGCGGGCGAGCTGACCGTGACTGTAGGTGTTGAGGACCTCGGCGGCGCTCAGCCCGCGGGTCTGGTCCATCCGCATGTCCAGCGGCGCGTCCTGGGCGTACGCGAAGCCGCGCTCGGCCTCGTCCAGTTGCATGGACGAGACGCCGAGGTCGAACAGGACGCCCTGGACCTCGGGGATCTCCAGGCGCTCCAGCACCTCGGGGATCTCGTCGTAGACGGCGTGCACCAGCGTGGCCCGCTCGCCGAACCGGGCCAGCCGCTCGCCGGAGAGCTCGAGGGCGGCGGGGTCGCGGTCGACGGCGACCAGCCGGACCTCGGGGAACTGGGTGAGCAGCGCCTCGCTGTGTCCGCCGAGGCCGAGTGTCGCGTCCACCACCACCGCACCGGGCCGCGCGATGGCCGGGGCCAGCGCGTCCACGCACCGCTGGAGCATCACCGGGACGTGCTTGGGTGCCGGATCGTTGGTGCTCATGCGCTGTGGCGCCCTTCCTCGGTGCGAAGCCGCCCGTACTCGGGGAGCTGCGACCATTTTGGCCCACTCTGCGCCGGGGACACCGCGTGGGGCCGGTACGCCGGCCCCGGAGGGTCCGTACGCCGCCCGTGGTCCCCGCCCGCTCACCTGGGGGAAGGCGTGACCGCCCGGCACCGGGGAAGGTGCGCCAGGAGGCCACGGAGCGGGTGGAGGCCGCAGGCTGCGTACGGCACGCCGCCGCCCGCGCGACCGGATCGAAGGGCCCGGTTGACGCTGCGTGGTCGGTGTGCTCCACTGCGCCGCAACTCTATCGCGGCCGGATGGCCAGTCAACGGTCCGCTCCGGCGCACCACCCGGGCGGCGGTACGGGTTCCCGCAGGTCGCAGCGGTGGAGCGGGCGGCGCGGCGGCGTCCACCAGGCGGACACCGCGGGCGCGCACCGACCCGGGCCCGCGCCGGACAAACCGGGTCAGACCACCGTGCAGTACCTGTCCGGGCCGCCCAGGCCGGTATGCACTCGATCACAGCGGGGCCTTCGGTACGCCCCTCCCTCACCACGACGGCCCGAATCGCACTAACGTCGTCGATATGACAGTGACCCCCGACCGGCCCACGCCGACCGCCGCTGCCGCACCTGCCCCGCCCGCCTCCGCCCGCCCCGCACCCCGGGACGAGCCCGGCATCATCGACCGCCTGCTCGCCGCCAACCGTGAGTACGCCGTCGACTTCCGCGACGGCGGCATGGACGCCCGCCCCGTCCAGAAGGTCACCGTGGTGGCCTGCATGGACGCCCGCCTCGACCTGTTCGCCGCCCTCGGCCTGGAGCTCGGTGACGCCCACGTCATCCGCAACGCGGGCGGCGTGGTCACCGACGACACCATCCGCTCCCTGACCATCAGCCAGCGCGCCCTGGGCACCCGATCCATCGCCCTGATCCATCACACCGGCTGCGGCCTGCTCGGGCTGACCGAGGACTTCCGCCGCGAGCTGGAACTGGAGGTCGGCCAGCGCCCGCAGTGGGCGGTGGAGTCCTTCGTCGACCTGGACGGCGACGTGCGCCAGTCCATGCAGCGGGTACGCACCTCGCCCTTCCTGCTGCACACCGACGACGTCCGGGGCTTCGTGTTCGACGTCCACACCGGCCTGCTGCGCGAGATCCACTGACGCGAGGGCCGTCACGCAGCACCGGGGCCCGGCCGACGACGTCCGGGCCCTTGTCCGTGCTCCGCCGCCGCACGGCGGCAACGGCACGCGGTGGTGCTGCGGGGACGAACCGGGCAATGCGCGCGTCTTGCCCCGCCGGGTGACTTCTGCCCGTGCGACAGGGAAGAATGCGCCATGCAGGCCTGATCCCGCACCACCTGGGACGGCCTGGCCGCGGGCCGGCCCGGAGCCGGTACCGCCGCAACCGCGCCCGGAACGGTCGCGTAATACACGGGGTGGGGGCCGGCCTCGGGTGAGGCCGGGCACAAGCGGGTCAGGGAGCATACGGGTGACGAGCTACAACGATCAGGCCGGTCTCGACGGTCGTGGGGGCGACCGGCAGCCCGAGGCCTTCCGCCGGGTCGGACTGCACGAGCTCAGCGCCGTGGTGGAGCGGGTCCGCGCCAGCGTGGAGAGCGTCATCGAGGGCAAGCCGGAGGCCGTGCGGATCGCCCTGACGGTGATGCTCGCCGAGGGCCACCTGCTGCTGGAGGACGTCCCCGGCGTCGGCAAGACCATGCTGGCCAAGGCACTCGCCAAGTCGGTGGACTGCACGGTGCGCCGGATCCAGTTCACGCCCGACCTGCTGCCCTCCGACGTCACCGGCACCAACATCTTCGACCAGCACCAGCGGGACTTCGAGTTCCGCCCCGGCGCGATCTTCGCGCAGATCGTGGTCGGCGACGAGATCAACCGCGCCTCGCCCAAGACCCAGTCGGCGCTGCTGGAGTCTATGGAGGAGCGGCAGGTCACCATCGACGGCACCAGCTACGAACTGCCGTCCCCGTTCATGGTGGTGGCCACCCAGAACCCGGTGGAGATGGAGGGCACGTACCCGCTCCCCGAGGCGCAGCGCGACCGCTTCATGGCCCGGATCTCGATCGGCTACCCGAGCGCCGAGGCCGAGTTCGCCATGCTCGACGTGCACGGCGGCGCCAACCCGCTGGACGACCTCCAGCCGGTCGCCCACGCCCACGACATCCTCAAGCTGATCGAGCTGGTGCGCACCGTTCACATCGCCGACCCGGTCCGGCGCTACGCCGTCGACCTGGTCGGCGCCACCCGCACCAGCCCCGAGCTGCGCCTGGGCGCCTCGCCCCGGGCCACCCTGCACCTGGTGCGGGCCGCCCGCGCGGCCGCCGCCCTCGACGGGCGCGAGTACGTCACCCCGGACGACATCCAGTCCCTGGCCGTCCCGGTGCTCGCCCACCGCCTGATGCCGACCGCCGAGACCCAGCTCGGCCGCCGCACCGCCGAGCAGATCGTCCGCGACCTGGTCGCCCGGCTGCCACTGCCCCGCCCGCAGGGCCCGGCCGCGCGGAGGGTCTGAGGTGCCCGCGCCCGACGGCGCTCCCCCGGCCCCGGCGGCCGGGCGGAGCCCGCACGGCCTGCGCGCGGGCCTGGCCGGCCTGACCACCCGGGGCCGCTCCTTCCTCGCCGCCGGTGTCACCGCGATCGGCTGCGCGTACATCCTCGACCAGGACGCCCTGCTGCGGGTCGGCGTCCTGCTCGCCGCCCTGCCGCTGTCCGCCGTGCTCCTGCTGGTGCGTACCCGCTACCGGGTCGCCAGCGGCCGGCGGCTGAACCCGCACCGGGCCACCGCCGGCCAGGAGGCCAGGGTCCACCTGCGGGTGGACAACGTCTCCCGGGTGCCCACCGGCCTGCTGCTGCTGGAGGACAAGGTCCCGTACGTGCTCGGGCCGCGTCCGCGCTTCGTGCTGGACCGGATCGAGCCGCGCGGCTACCGCGAGGTCTCCTACCGGGTCCGCTCCGACCTGCGCGGACGCTACCCGCTGGGCCCGCTCCAGCTGCGGCTGTCCGACCCGTTCGGGATGTGCGAGCTGACCCGCGCGTTCGCCGCCTGCGACCTGCTCACCGTCGTCCCGCAGGTGCAGAAACTGCCCGACTCCCGGCTGAGCGGCGAGTGGGCCGGGCAGGGTGAGAGCCGCTCGCACACCCTGGCGCTGGCCGGGGACGACGACGTCATCCTGCGCGAGTACCGCCCCGGCGACGACCTGCGCCGGGTGCACTGGAAGTCCACCGCCCGCTACGGCGAGCTCATGGTCCGCCGCGAGGAGCAGCCGCAGAAGGCCCGCGCGACCGTCCTGCTGGACACCCGCGAGTTCGGCCACCGCGGCAGCGGGCCGGCCTCCTCCTTCGAGTGGGCGGTCAGCTGCGCGGCCTCGGTCGGCGTCCACCTGCTGGAGCGCGGCTACCAGACCAGGCTGCTCACCGACGACGGCCAGTGCGTCCCCGGCCCGGACAGCGGTGGCAGCAACACCATCGCCGAGTCCTCCGGACTGCTGCTGGACGCCCTGGCCATCGTCGAACAGTCCGACGGCGGCGGGCTCTCGCGCGCCGAGGAGGCGCTGCGCCTGGGCGGCGAGGGCCTGCTCGTCGCCGTCCTCGGCTCGCTGGACGAGGAACAGATCGCCCGGCTCGGCCGGCTGCGCCGGCGTACCGGCGGGGCGGTCGCCTTCCTGCTCGACACCGGCTCCTGGTCGGGGCTGCACGCCCTCGCCCCGGGCCTGGGCAACGGCGAGTTCGACGCCGGCGTGCGCCGGCTGCGCCGGGCCGGCTGGACGGTCCTGCCGGTGCGCGCCGGGGACTCGGTGCCCGAGTTGTGGCGCGCCGCCGACCGGGCCACCGGCCCCGGCGACGCCCGCGCCCCGCACCGAGAGGAGGCCGGCGCATGACGACCCGGGCCAAACTGACGGCGTACGCGGCGCTGGCCACGGCGCTCGCCACGCTCTGCCTGACCCCGCTGCTCGTCTCCAAGGACTGGTACGCGCACGCCCTGCTGTTGATCGCCGTCGTCGCGGCGGCCGGAGCCGGCCTGCGCCGGCTGCCGATCCCGCGCTGGCTGGTACCCGCCGGGCAGCTGCTCGTCGTGCTCTACACCCTGATGCTCGGCTTCGTGCAGCCCGCGCTGGCCGGCGGGCTGCTGCCCGGCCCGAAGGCGCTGGACGCCCTCGGCAGCCTGCTGGGCAACGGTGTCGACGACATCTCCCAGTACGCCATCCCCGCGCCCGCCAGCCCCGGCCTGCGGCTGATCCTGGTCGGCGCGGTGGCACTGGTCGCGCTGGTGGTGGACGCCGTCGCGGTGACCTTCCGCCGCTCCGCGCTGGCGGGCCTGCCGCTGCTCGCCCTGTACTCCGTGGGCACCGGCCTGGCCGGTGGCGGCAGCGGCTGGTTCTGGTTCCTGCTGGCGGCCTGCGGCTACCTGGTGCTGCTCTTCGCCGAGGGCCAGGACCGGCTCTCCCGCTGGGGCCGGGTCTTCCACGGCAGCGGCAGCGCCGGGGCCGAGAGCCCGGGGGCGCTGTCGCACAGCGGCCACCGGGTCGGTGTGCTCGCGCTGGCGCTGGCCCTGCTGCTGCCGGCCTTCCTCCCGAACTGGCAGCTCGGCCTGGTGCACGGCTCGGGCAAGGGCAGCGGTGGCAGCGGCGGCGGGGTCACCAGCACGCTGGACCCGCTGGTGACGCTCGCCGACGCGGTGGCCAATCCCACCAAGGAGCAGCTGCTCTCCTACACGATGGTGGGCGGCCTGCCGGAGACCACCTACCTGCGCACCGGAGCGCTCGACGAGTTCAACGGCACCGAGTGGCGGCTGAGCCCCAAGGAGATCGGCGACCTGCCGGAGCGGCTCCCGGACGTGGCCGGGCTGGACCGGCTGGTCCCGCAGGCCGAGGTCCGCTCCGCCGTCACCGTCGGGGGCATGAAGTCCACCTGGCTGCCGCTGCCCTACCCGGCCGTGAAGGTCGCGGCCCCGGGCAGCTGGAAGTACGAACCCTCCACCCGCACGGTGCTGGGCGAGAACAACAAGGCGACACCGGGCCTGAAGTACGAGGTGACCAGCCTGGACGTACGGCCCACGGCCGGGCAGCTGCGCGCCGCCGGGCCCGCCCCCAGCGCGATCACCAGCCGCTACCTGGACCTGCCGGCGAACCTTCCGGTGGTGGTCCGGGACACCGCCGAGGGCGTCACCAGGAACGCCGCCACCAACTACGACAAGGCGGTGGCGCTGCAGAACTACTTCGTGCAGAACTTCACGTACACCGTGAAGGTCGAGCCGGCCGCCGGTAACGACGCGATCGTGAAGTTCCTGGAGCGCCGCAGCGGCTTCTGCGTCCACTACGCCTCCACCATGGCGGCGATGGCCCGCGCCCTGGGCATCCCGTCCCGGGTCGCGGTCGGCTTCACCCCCGGCAAGCCCATCGGTCCGAACTCCTTCGTGGTGACGGGCGAGGAGTACCACGCCTGGCCCGAGCTGTACTTCGAGGGCAGCGGCTGGCTGCGCTTCGAGCCGACCCCGCAGCGCGGCAGCGCGCCCGGGTACTCCGCGCCGGTGTCCACCCCGACCACCGCCCCGACCCAGCAGGCGCCCACGGCGGCGCCCAGCACGACGGCCGCGCCCGCGCCTTCGGTCAGCAGCAGCTGCGACGCGAAGCTCCGCAAGCTGGGCGAGTGCCCGGACCAGAACCACACCCCGGTGGCCCAGCCGACGCAGCGCGCCTGGTGGCAGTCCTGGCAGCACCTGGGCATCGTGGCCGGCGGCGTGGTGCTGCTGGCGCTGCTGGCCGCCCCGATGCTCTGGCGGGCCTGGCTGCGCCGGCACCGGCTCGGCGCGGGCGGCCGGCGCCGGCCGGGCGGCGGCGGACCGGCCGAGCTGACCGAGGCGCAGGTGCTGGCCGCGTGGGACGAGCTGATCGACTCCGCCTGGGATCTCGGCATCCCCCCGGACGACTCCCGTACCCCGCGCGCCTCGGTACGCCGGATCGCCGAGGTCGGCGAACTGGACGAGGCCGCCACGGCGGCGGTCGGGCGGGTGGCGCTGGCCACCGAGCGGGTGCTCTACGCCCGCGCAGGGGAGCAGGCCCCGCCGCTGGCTGGGGACGTGCGGACGGCCCGGGAGGGCCTGCGGGCCAGCGCCGGGCGGGCCGGACGGGCCCGGGCGCTGCTGCTGCCGCCGTCCTCGGCGAAGCTGTGGTGGCGGGCCGCGGACCGGGTGATGGCACTGCGGATGGCCGGCCGGCGGCGGGTCCTCGCGGTGAGCACCGCCGTGACCGGCCCGGTGCGCCGGGCCGCGGACGGGCTGCGACGCGGACGCCGCAGCTAGGGCCCGGGCCGGACAACGCGAGAGGGCGGGCAGTCGCTCGACTGCCCGCCCTCGCGCGTTGTCCCGCTCTGTGGCTCCGGGTGGCTCTGGTCCTGTGACGTGCCTTGTCCTGTGGGGAGCGCCGGCCCCGACGTGCCGGCGCCGCTCCGGTGGGCGGTCAGAGACCGCTCTGCTCGTCCCTGCGGCGCTGCCAGCGCTGCTCCATGCGGTCCATCACACCGGCCTTGCGGCGCGGCGCGGCGGCCGGTCGCGGCCCCGTACCGTGTCCGCCCGGCGCCCGCCTCCAGCCCGTGACGGCGAGGACCGCGCAACCCAGCATCACCAGGAACCCGACGACGCTCACCCAGATGAGCTGGGCGACCATGCCCCCCATCAGCAGGGCGATGCCCACCACGAACCCCGCGACGGCCTGGTAGACCCGCCGACGGGTGTGGGTGCGCAGCCCGGTTCCCTC
This sequence comes from Kitasatospora sp. NPDC050543, assembly GCF_044457565.1. Taxonomy (NCBI): domain Bacteria; kingdom Bacillati; phylum Actinomycetota; class Actinomycetes; order Kitasatosporales; family Streptomycetaceae; genus Kitasatospora; species Kitasatospora sp. NPDC050543. The sequence goes on from NZ_JBITGZ010000013.1 coordinate 25,507, forward strand.
AAGCGCCGACGCGAATTTGGGATCTTCGGCGTACAGCGCTCGCTCCATCTGCTCGAGCAGTCGCTGCTCGTGCTCCGAGAGCGGCACGGAGTCCTCCTACTCGTCGGTCGCGGGGCGACCGGTCCGCCACCCCTTTCGGGACAGCCAGTCCATTCAGCCTTCAAGACACGCGGTCAGACGCTTGTGTGGAGCCCATCCCGGTGCCGACAACGCCACCGTGCGGTCCGGACGGTCCTGCCGCCTGTCCCGAAGGACCTGCCGTCCCGGCCTGTGTCGTCCATATGCCCCATGCGTCCGGCTGTCATGCTTTCCGGCTTTACCCAGATCATACGGTCCTCGGACGCACTTCGGGATGGTCGACCACGCGCGGGCCGGACCACGTCGGCGAGCCCGATCCGCACGCTTTCAAACGTGGGAGGGCGGGCACAAGTGCCCGATTCTCCGGAATCGGCCGTTACATCCGAGTAAACCCCCCGGGAACAGCGGAAACACGCGCGAAGCACCGGCGATCCGGGGCGTCCCGACGGCCGGCCCCGGGACCCGCCGGGCCGGCCGTGGCGGTGACAACGCCGCGGAGCGGTCCGATGGCGGTGACAACGCCGCGGAGCGGTCCGATCGCGCCCGTGATGCCCGCCTCGGCGGCGGCCCGGGCGTCAGGCGAGTGTGGCCAGCAGGTGAAGCTGGGTGGCGACGGCGTGGAAGGCGGGCTGCTCGGCGGCGGCCAGCTCCAGCTTGAGCAGCGCCTCCATCGCCCCCGGCTCGGTGTCCACCAGCACGCCGGGCACCAGGTCGGCGAAGACCCGTACGCCGTGCATCGACTCCACCCGCAGGCCGGCCTCGGCCGCGAGCAGGCCGAGCTCCTCCCCGGAGAACCGGCGGGGCATCGGGTCGCCCGCGCCCCAGCGGCCGTCGGACGCGCCTAGTACCGCCTGGGCCTCGGCGAAGTGGCCGGCCAGGGCGCGGGCCAGCACGGCGCCGTTGCGGTTGGCGGCGAGCAGGCTGACCAGGCCGCCGGGGCGCAGCGTGTCGGTGAGGTTGCGAAGCGCCTCGGCCGGGTCGTCCACGACCTCCAGCACGCCGTGGCACAGCACCGCGTCGGCGCTCTTGGGGGCGATCACCTCGGGGAGCGTCTGGGTGTCCCCCTGGACGGCGCGGACGAGGTCGGTGACCCCGGCCTCGGCGGCCCGCCGCTCCAGCGCGAACAGTGCGTCCGGGCTCGGGTCGACCACCGTCACCCGGTGGCCGAGCCGCGCCACGGGCACGGCGAAGTTGCCCGTGCCGCCGCCGGTGTCCACCACGTCGAGCACGGGCCGACCCAGCTCGGTGGCCCGCGTCTCCAGGGCCGCGCGCACCACCTCCCAGACCACGGCGGTACGCAGGGCACTGCGGGGACGCGTCGGGTACAAGGTGAGGACTCCTTGGCGCATGGAGGTGGGTCCGAACACCCCCACCTTAGGCCGTCGGCGCCCCGCCCCGCGCGGGCGCCCGCCGGGTTCACCCCAGGCCCGGCTGCTCCCCCTCACCGCCGGGCGGCCTTCGTGGGGCGGGCGGCCGCGGGTGGAGGCCGAGCAGGCGCTCGGCGATCCGCAGGAAGAGCGCGGTGTTGCGGATCAGGTCGTCCGCGTCCCGGGGGCCGGCCGCGCCCGTGATGCCCGCCTCGGCGGCGGCCCGGCGGCGGGCTCCCGCCGCGAAGTACACCGCCCACTCGGAGAGCTCCGGCGCGACCTGCGGCAGCACCTCCCAGGCGCTGCGGATCGCCCGGCGCCGCCTCGGGTCCTTCTCCGGCCGCCCGCGGACGGCGAGCACGGCGGCCGCGGTGCGCAGCGCGGCGAGGTGTGCGGTGGCGTACCGCTCCAGCGGGTCGGGCAGCCGGCGGGCGGTGGCGAGGGTGCGGTGCGCGTGGGTGAGCAGGTCGACGGCGGCGGGCGGGGCGCCGGAGCGGCGGATCACCGGGTGGACGTCGCCACCGCGGGCCGCGGCCGCGGGCGTCGGCGCGGGTGTCGGCGCACCCATCGGCGCGGGAATCGCCGGCACCGCGGGCATCGCGGGCAGTGGCTGGTCGTCGGCGGCGGGTTGGCGGGCTGCGGAACGCAGGCGGGTGGCGGTGACGGGCTCAGGGTGGCTGATGGTCATGGTCTCCCCCGATCCGAGACGAGGCGCGCGGGCCGGTCGGCCCTCGCCCCTCCATCGTGAACGGCACCACTGACAATCAGCCCCACCCCGAGACCGCCCCGCGTCCCCCGTACCCCCCGGGCTCCCCCGAACCCACGGGTACCCCCGTGTTCCCCCGTGTCCCCCGAGGGGCGTACGGGCGGCCCCCGGCGGCCGGACCCGACGTATCCCCCGTCCGGGTCCGGCCGCGCGGGGTCGCCCCGCACGTCCTCCGGTCCGCCCTCTGGCGTCCCGGTCCTCCCCCCGAAGCCGGCCCCCCCGTGGCCCCGCTCCGCCGCCCCGTGTCGGCGGTGCGCGGCCTGAACCGGCTTTCCCGTGCGCGGCGCGGCTCTTCCGCCGACCCCCCGTGAGCCGGCGGACGAACCGCGTCCGCTCCGCGAGGTCCCCCGTGCCTCGCGGCCCGTCCTCCCGGTGTCACCACTCTCTCGTCTTCGCAGGTCGACGGCCATCCGCTGTGCTACTCATTCGGTGATCTGAGTACCCGTACTCAGATCACCCGGGTGCCGCCGCGCCGGGAACCGGCGGGCCGCGCGGCGCGTCCTGCACCGGTCACGGATCCGTCGGTGCGCGCCGGTACGGTGTGGCGCGGCCGGGCGTGGTCCGGCCGGGCGTGGTCCGGCCGGGGTTTCCAGGAGGGGAGAGCCATGACGATCATTCCGTTGATCTTCACCAGCGGCATGGCGAGCGGGATCAACGCCTACGCCGTGGTGATGCTGCTCGGCCTGTTCGGCCGCTTCGGCGGGGCGGACTCGGTGCCGCCGGTGCTGGAGCGCACCGACGTCCTCGTCGCCGCGACCGTGCTGTTCCTGCTGGAGGCGGTGGCCGACAAGATCCCGTATGTGGACACCGTCTGGGACGCCGTCCACACCGTGATCCGCCCGATCGCCGGCGCCACCGTCGGCGCCCTGCTCGCGAGCCACGACCCGGGCTCGCTGGGCGAGGTGGCGGCCGGGGCGATGGGCGGCACCACGGCGCTGATCAGCCACTGCGTCAAGGCCTCGCTGCGGATGGCCGTCAACACCTCGCCCGAGCCCGCCAGCAACATCATCGTCAGCCTGGCCGAGGACCTCTCGGTCGCCGGGCTGATCACCCTGGCGATCTTCCACCCCTGGCTGGCCGCCTCGGTGGCCTCCGTGCTGCTGCTGGCCGGGCTGCTGCTGGTGTGGTTCGCCGTCACCCGCATCCGCCGCTTCCTGGCGCGCCGGCGCGTGCGCAAGGCCGCCCGCGCCGGCGCGCCGCTGCCCCGGCCGGAGCCCAGCCGCAGCGCCTACTGACCACCGCGGTCACAGCGTTCGGGCGGAGCGCTGCGGTGTCGACGCCGCTCTGCCCGGCGCTCGTGCGCCGCCGGTCGCTCGTCGCGCGCGACACCGGCGTGCCCCGGGCGCAGGACCGCGGCCTAGGATCAGTTGCCATGGCACGGATCGTCATCATCGGCGCAGGAATGAGCGGGCTCGCGGCGGCCTCCCGGCTGGCCACGATCGGGCACCGGGTGACGGTCTGCGAGGCCGCCGGCACGTACGGGGGCATGGTCGGCCGGTACGAGCGCGAGGGCTTCGCGTTCGACACCGGGCCGGGCCTGCTCACCCTGCCCGCGGTCTACCGCGACCTGGCGCTGAAGACCGGCAAGGAGCCGCTGGAGGAGCTGGTCGAGCTCGCCCCGGTCGACCCGGAGAGCCGGCATCTGCTCCCCGACGGCACCGACCTGCTGCTGCCCAACGCCTCCAGGGGCGGGGTGGCCCAGGCCCTGGACGCGGCCTTCGGCCCGGGCTCCGGCGAGCGCTGGAACGCCATGCTGAACAACGGCCGCACCGTCTGGGAGGCCACCCGCCGCCCGCTCCTGGAGGAGCCCCTCCCGGCGGACACCACGCCCCTGCACGACGACCCCTACCCCGCCCCGCCCCGGCGGGGCCTGGCCCGCCTTCGCCGGCCCGGGCAGCGCACGCTCGCCCACGTCGCCGAGCACGAGCTCGGCGGCCACCCCGGCCTGACGGCGCTGCTCACCGAGCACGCGCTGCGCTTCGGCTTCGACCCGGGCACCGCCCCCGCCGGGGCGACCGTACTGCCGTACATGGAGCAGTCCTTCGGCGTCTGGTACGTCCGGGGCGGCATCCGTACGCTGGCCGACGCGGTGTACCGGCGGTGCCTGCTGCGAAAGGTGGAGTTCCGCTTCGACACCCCGGTCGCCCGGGTGCTGCTCACCGACGGGCGCGCGGGCGGCGTGCAGCTGGCCGGCGGCGAGCGGCTGGACGCCGACCTGGTGGTCTCCTCGATGGACGCCTGGTCGCTGTTCGCTGAGCAGGTCGCCGACTGGCCGGGCGGCGCAGACCCGGCCGACTGGGGCCACCACGAGGCGCCGAACGGGCGGTTCAGCGTGCTGCTGGCCCTGCGCGGGCCGCGCCCGGCGGGTACCGCGCACCGCACCGTGGTGCACGCGTCCCGGCCGCACGCGGAGCTCGACGCCCTGACCGCCCACTCGGACGCCGACCTGTGCGAGCGCCCCACCGTGCAGGTCCTGCGGCCGGACGACCCGTCGCTGCGCCCCGACGACGCCCACGAGAGCGTCGTGCTCACCGCGACCGTACCGGCGCTCGGCACCTTCGACTGGACGGCGCCCGGGGCCGCCGACCGGTACGCCGACCAGTTGCTCGCCCACGTCGACGCGGCGGGCCTGGGCCTGCGCGAGCGCGTCCTGTGGCGTGTGGTGCGCACCCCGGCCGACACCCGGCGCGAGACCGGCGCCGCCGAGGGCGGTGTGCCTCGCCCCGCACTCGCCGGCGGCCGCGGCGACTGGCTGCGGCTCGCCAACGCCTCACCCGTCCCCGGTCTGTACCTGATCGGCGGCGCCGCCCACCCCGGCGGCGGCCTGGCCCGGGTCGGCATGTCCGCGTCGATCACCGCCGGCCTGATCGGCCCCGCCTAGCGCCTGGTCGGCGCGGTGCGGACGCGGAACGGGAGGTCGGCCGGGCCGACTTCCCGCGGCCGACCGTCCGCGGGGGGTGCTTCCGGGCGTGCTCAGCCCTGCTGCTGCCAGCTGCCCTGCTGGTAGCCGTACGACGTGGGCTGCTGCGGGACGGCGTGCTGGTCCGGCTGGGGCTGCCACTGCTGCTGGCCGGCGTCCCAGGCGAGTTGCTGCTGCTGGTCGTATCCGGTCTGCTGACCGTAAGGGTCGTAGGCCGGCTGCTGCTGCTCGTAGCCGGTGGCCTGCTGCTGGTACCCGGCGTACTGGTCCTGCTGGTAGCCGCCGTACCCCTGGCCCTGGCCCTGGTCGTAGCCGAAGGCGGGCTGCTGCTGCGGCTGCTGCCACTGCTGGTCGGGGTAGCCGGACTGGTACCCGGTGGCGCCGGCGTACGGGTCGGCGTAGACCTCGGACTGGACGGCGTCCGGCTGCTCGTAGCCGGCCTGATCGTAGTAGCCGGACGCGGGAGACGGCGCGTCGGTGTAGACGCCGTCCGCCGTGAGCTCCTGCATCTCGAAGGCGGCGGTCTCCTCCACGGCCGGGACGGGCTCGGGCTCCTCGATCGCACTCACCTCGCCGACCTGCTCGACCGCGACCGCCACCGCCGCCACCGCGGCGCCACCGGTGGCGGCGCTGAGCAGCGGGACCTTCGCGAGCGGGCCGGGCAGGCTGCCGTCGGCCCTGCGCAGCGACCAGCCGGCCGCGTACCCGCGCTTGACCGAGAGCGTGACGAAGGTCTGCCCGAGCGCGAACAGCGCCGCGCCGGCGCCGATCACCACGACCGAGCCGAGCGCCATCCCGGCGACGACGCCGAGGAAGCCGCCGAGCGCGAGGCCGCGCCAGTGCAGCGGAGCGCGGTTCTGCAGCAGCACCTCGGCCAGCAGCCAGAGCGCCACCACCGCCAACGCGGCATACAGCAGCAGGTATCCGATGCCCATCCGCCCGCTACCTCCAGTCACATGCCGCGCGCGCCGCGCGTGTGCCGCGACTGTACCGTTTCGCCGCCCCGGGCCCCACATCCAGCACCGCGCCCGGCCGCCACCGGGAGGGCGGCGGCCGGGCGCGGTCAGGCCCCACCCGCCGGCTCAGCGCTGGTGCAGGCCGAGGTTCTGGTAGATCTCCAGGGTCGAGGTGGAGTGGTTGAGGGTGATGAAGTGCAGCCCGGGGGCGCCCTCGGCGAGCAGCCGCTCCGACATCGCCGTGGCGTGGTCGATGCCGACCGCGCGGACGGCCTCCGGGTCGTCGGCGACGGCACGGAAGCTGCGCACCAGGTGGTCCGGGAACTCCGAGCCGCTGAGCTGCGGGAAGCGCTCCAGCTGCTTGATGTTGGTCACCGGCATGATCTCCGGGATGATCGGCACCTCGCAGCCGGCCGCCGCGACCCGGTCGCGCAGCCGCAGGTAGTCCTCGACCTCGAAGAACATCTGGGTGATCGCGTAGTCGGCGCCGGCCCGGCACTTGGCGACGAAGTGCCGGATGTCGTCGTCCCAGTTCTCCGAGCGCGGGTGCATCTGGGGGAACGCGGCGACGCCGACGCAGAAGTCCCCGATGCCCTTGATCAGCTCGACCAGCTCGTACGCGTAGGTGACGCCGTCCGGGTGACGCACCCAGTCGCCCATCGGGTCGCCGGGCGGGTCGCCGCGCACGGCCAGCACGTTGCGTACGCCCTGGTCCGCGTACTGGCCGATGATGTTGCGCAGCTCGGCGACCGAATGGTCGACGGCGGTCAGGTGGGCGACCGGGGTCAGGGTGGTCTCGGTGGCGATCCGGCCCACCAGGTTGACGGTGCGCCCGCGCGAGGAGCCGCCCGCGCCGTAGGTCATGCAGACGAAGTTGGGGTCGAGTGCCTCGACCCGTCGGATCGCGTCCCAGAGCCGCTTCTCGGCGGCCTCGGAGCGCGGGGGCATGAACTCGAAGGAGAAGGACCGCTTGCCTGCCGCCAGTAGTTCGCGAACGGTGGTTGCGCGGTCGGTTCTGGTGGAAGCGATGCCGAGTGCCATGGTGGCAGGTTAGCCGCCGTCCGAAGCACACGGACAAGTCGGGTCCACGAGCTGAGACGGATTCTGGACACCCCCGCGGGTACCCCCGGACCGCCCCTCACCTGCTCCCGTACGCCTGTTCCCGGCCACCCGGTTAGGCTGTTGGCCATCCCAGCGATCTCCCCCGGAGCCCCAACGTGACCTCGTCCAGCAGCCGGCCGGCCAACCCCATCGACGTGGAGGCCGTGCGCGAGCGTGTGAACGCGGCGCTCGCCGAGTTCATGGACGGCCAGAGCGCGCTGCTCGGCAAGGTCTCACCTCAGCTGGCACCCGTCTGCGAGGCGCTGCGCGACTTCCTGCTGGACGGCGGCAAGCGGCTGCGCCCGGCGTTCTGCTACTGGGGCTGGCGCGGCGCCGGCGGCGCGGCGGACAGCTCCGGCATCGCCCACGCGGCGGCGGCCCTGGAGCTGCTCCAGGCCAGCGCGCTGGTCCACGACGACCTGATGGACCGCAGCGACACCCGGCGCGGCCTGCCCTCCGTCCACCGCCGCTTCGAGGCCCTGCACCGCGCCAACGGCTGGCGCGGCGACCGCGAGCAGTACGGGGCCTCGGCGGCCGTGCTGCTCGGCGACCTGCTGCTGATCTGGTGCGACGAGCTGTTCCTGCGCTCGGGCCTGGAGCCGGCCGCGGTGCTGGCGGCCAAGCCCGCCTTCGACCTGATGCGCACCGAGGTGATGGTCGGGCAGTACCTGGACGTGCTGGAGCCGGTCGCCGGCGACTCCACCGACGAGAGCGCGCTGGAGCGGGCGCAGACCGTCCTGCACTACAAGTCCGCGAAGTACACCATCGAGCGGCCGTTGCAGGTGGGCGCACTGCTCGCCGGGGCGTCACCGGCGCTGGTGGAGGCCTACTCGGCCTTCGGGCTGCCGCTCGGCGAGGCGTTCCAGCTGCGGGACGACCTGCTGGGGGTGTTCGGCGACCCGGCCGTGACCGGCAAGCCGGCCGGGGACGACCTGCGCGAGGGCAAGCGGACGCTGCTGGTGGCGCACGCGATGCGCGGGCTGCCGGCGGCCGAGGCCCGGCATCTGGACGAGCGGCTCGGCGCGCCGGACCTGGCGCCCGAGGAGGTCGCCGTGCTGCGCGCCCTGGTGGAGCGCAGTGGCGCGCCGGAGCGGGTGGAGCAGCGGATCGAGGAGCTGATGCGGCAGTCGCTGGCCGCGCTGGAGAGCGCCCCGCTGGCGGACGGGCAGGCGCGAGCGGTGCTGCTGGCGCTGGCCGAGGCGGCGACCGTCCGGCGGTACTGAGCCGGCACGGCGGTGAACGCCTGAGGGGCCCCGGCGGGGCCCCTCAGGCGTTCTGGCGTTCTGGCGTTCGGCCGGTGTGACCGGCTCAGGCCGCGCGCACCCGGCGGGCCAGCTCGGCGGCGGCCGCGCCCGGGTCGTCCGCGGCGGTGATCGCGCGGACCACGACCACTCGGCGCGCACCGGCGGCGAGCACCTCGTCCAGGTTGCCCAGGTCGATGCCGCCGATGGCGAACCACGGGCGGTCCGTGGCCTGCTTCGCGGCGTACGAGACCAGGCCGAGGCCCGGCGCATGGCGCCCGGGCTTGGTGGGGGTCGGCCAGACCGGGCCGGTGCAGAAGTAGTCCACACCGGGCTCGGCGATCGCCGCGTCCACCTCGGACTCGGCGTGGCAGGAGCGCCCGACGATCACGTCCTCGCCGAGGATGGCGCGGGCGGCGGACACCGGCAGGTCGTCCTGCCCGAGGTGCAGTACGTCCGGTCCGGCGGCGTGCGCGACATCCGCGCGGTCGTTGACCGAGAGCAGCCGGCCGTGCCGGCGGCAGGCGTCGGCGAAGACCTCCAGGTACTCCAGCTCCTGCCGGGCCTCCAGGCCCTTGTCCCGGAGCTGGACGATGTCCACGCCGCCGGCCAGCGCGGCGTCCAGGAACTGGGCCAGGTCGCCCTGCTCGCGGCGCGCGTCGGTGCACAGGTAGAGCCGGGCGTCGGCGAGCTGCCGGCGCAGGGTGCCCGCCGCCATCAGATCAGCATCGCCTGGGCGCGGCGCTTGACCTCGGTGCCCCGGTTCTCCTGGAGGGCCTGGATCGGGCTGCCGGGCAGCGACGGGTCCTCGGTGAAGAGCCACTCAAGGATCTCCGCGTCGTTGTACCCGCAGTCGCGCAGCACCGTCAGCGTGCCGGACAGGTGCTTGACCAGTCCGGTGCCGTCGATGAAGGCGGCGGGCACCTGGAGCGACTTGTTCGGGCCGCGGCGTACGGCGATCAGGCCGCCGTTCTTGACCAGGTCGCGCACCTCGGTGACCCGGACACCCCACTGCTCCGAGATGTCGGGCAGGTACATCCACTCGGGGACAAGGTCTTCAATCTTCGCTTCGATCTCGCTCACGCCACCAGACTGCCACCTTCCCGGGCCGCCGCGCACCAACCGCACCTCCGCGGCCGGCCGCGGTCACCGAAAGTGACCGTACCGTGGCCTACGCGACGGACCCGCGACAAGTGGCCGGGGCCGGGGTAGCCGGGGCCGGTGGCCCGGTAGCCGGCGGCCGGTGCGGCCCTACGCCGCGAGCGCCGACTTCAGCGGCACCGCCGGGTCGCCCACCCGGTCGACGTCGAGCCGGGCGCCGCGCTCGACCAGCCGACGGCCCTGGGTGAGATCGCGCGGGCGGTCGACGGTCAGCAGGGCGCGCAGCTCGGTGCCGCGCAGCCAGAGCACCGTCCAGGACGCGTCGTCCGGCGAGCCGCGCCAGAGCATCCGGTCCTGTGCGGTGTGCCGCCCGGCGTACTGGACCATCCGCCCGAACTGCTCGGACCAGAAGTACGGCACCGGGTCGTACGGTGCGTCGGAGCCGAGCAGCGCGGCGGCCGCGGCGGCGCCGGACTGCAGGGCGTGGTCCCAGTGCTGGACGGCCAGCCGGGTTCCGAAGCGGGCGGACGGGTAGGAGACGCAGTCCCCGGCCGCCCAGACGCCGGGCAGCGTGGTGCGCAGCGTCCCGTCCGCCAGGATCGCGCCGGCGGCGTCCAGCTCGACCGCGGAGCCGGCCAGCCAGCCGGTCGCGGGACGGGCGCCGATGCCGACCACCACCTCGTCGGCGGCGACCCTGCCGCCGTCCTCCAGCAGCACCGCGCCGGGCTCCAGCGCCGCCACGCCGGCGCCGCAGCGCAGCCGCACGCCCGCGGCTTCGTACCAGGCGGTCATCACCGAGCCGATCTCGGCGGGCAGGGCGCCCGGCAGCGGCGCGGGGCCCGCCTCCACCACGGTGACCTCGCAGCCCAGCTCGCGGGCGGCGGTGGCGACCTCGGCCCCGATCCAGCCGGCGCCGACCAGCGCGAGCCGCAGGCCCGGGCGCAGCAGGGCGCGCAGCGCGAGCGCGTCGTCCAGGGTGCGCAGCAGGTGGGCGCGGTCGGCGCCGGGCAGTGCGGTCGGGACGGCGCCGGTGGCGATCACCAGGCTGCCGTACGGCAGCTCGCCGGCGTCGGTGTGCAGGACTCCGGGCTCCAGCCCGGTGGCCCGGCGGCCGGTGAGCAGCTCGACGCCCAGCTGCTCGAAGTCGATGTCCAGGGTGGTGGAGTCGCTCTTGCCGAGCAGGACGTCCTTGGAGAGCGGCGGCCGGTCGTACGGCGGGTGCGGCTCCTCACCGACCACCGTGATCCGCCCCCGCCAGCCCCCGCCGCGCAGTGCCGTCGCGCACTGCGCCCCCGCCAGGCCGGCACCGACGACGACCACCCGATCCGCACTGTTCAGCTCTCCCACGCCGCCACTGTACTGGCCGGGTGTCCACCCCTCGTACGCGCCTTCGGCGGGGGAGACACCCGGAGTTATGGTGGGTGCACCCTCATCACGGGAGCCCGGCGCACCGGGCTGAGAGGCGGGCTGACGCGGCCTGCGACCGTCCGAACCTGATCCGGGTCATACCGGCGAAGGGAGAGCAGCAGCTTTGACACGCATGGAACCGGCCGGGCACACCGATGTCGCGGTCGTCGGCGGCGGCATCATCGGCCTGGCCCTCGCCTGGCGGGCCGCCCAGCGCGGGCTGGGCGTGGTCGTGGTCGATCCGGCGCCCGGCGGCGGCGCGGCGCAGGTCGCGGCGGGCATGCTGGCGCCGGTCACCGAGCTGCGGTACGGCGAGGAGGCGCTGCTGGCGCTGGGGGTGGCGTCCAACGAGCGGTACGCGGCCTTCGCGGCCGAGCTGGAGGAGGCCACCGGCCTGCCGACCGGCTACCGCGCCTGCGGCACGCTCGCCGTCGCGCTGGACTCCGACGACCGGGAGGAGCTGCGCGAGCTGCACGCCTTCCACCAGCGGCTGGGCCTGGCCTCGCACTGGCTGACGGGCCGGGAGGCCCGCAGGCTGGAGCCGATGCTGGCCCCCGGGGTGCGCGGCGGCCTCCATGTGACGGACGATCACCAGGTGGACGGCCGGCGGCTGGCGGCGGCGCTGGTCGAGGCCTGCGAGCGGCAGGGGGTGGAGCTGCGCCGGGCGGGCGCCGTCGAGCTGCTGGCCGAGGGCGGGCGGGCCCGCGGCGTCCGGCTGGACGACGGCACCGGTCTGACCGCCGACGCGGTGGTGCTGGCCGCCGGGCCGCACAGCCACCGGCTGCCGGGCCTGCCCGCGGGGGTGCTGCCCGCGATCCGCCCGGTGAAGGGTCAGATCCTGCGGCTGCGCATCCCCGAGCCGTACCGCCCGTTCCTCTCCCGCAACGTCCGCGCCGTGGTACGCGGTCAGCACCTGTACCTGGTGCCGCGCGAGGACGGCGAGCTGGTGATCGGCGCGACCAGCGAGGAGCAGGGCTACGACACCACCGTCACCGCCGGCGGGGTGTACGAGCTGCTTCGCGACGCCCATGAACTCGTCCCCGGGATCACCGAACTGCCGCTGGTGGAGACCTCCGCCGGGCTGCGGCCCGGTTCGCCCGACAACGCCCCGCTGATCGGGCGGACCGCGCTGCCCGGGCTGTTCGCGGCGACCGGCCACTACCGCAACGGGGTGCTGCTCACCCCGGTGACGGCGGACCTGCTGGCCCAGGAGCTGGCGACCGGGGTCACCCCGGACCTCGCCAAGCCCTTCTCCCCCACCCGTTTCACGACAGAGGTCTGCTGATGAGCGACATCCCACTCACCGTCAACGGCGAGCCCCGCGAGGTGCCGGCCGCGACCACCCTCGCCGAGGTGGTGGCCACCCTGAGCAGGGCCCCGTCGGGCGTGGCCGCCGCGCTCAACGAGGCCGTGGTGCCGCGCGGCGCCTGGGGCGCCACCGCGCTCTCGCCCGGTGACCGGGTCGAGATCCTCACGGCCGTACAGGGAGGCTGAGCACGATGACCGACCTCGGGCCCGAGAGGCGCAGCAAGGGCCAGGACGACCCGACCGGGCCGGCGGACATGAACGACCGGGGCACCCGGACGGGCGGGGAGGTCCGGGACGACAAGGACCTCCTGACGATCGCCGGCACCGCCTTCTCCTCCCGGCTGATCATGGGGACGGGCGGCGCTCCGAGCCTGGACGTCCTGGAGCAGGCGCTGCGGGTCTCCGGTACCGAGCTGACCACGGTGGCGATGCGCCGGGTCAGCACCACCACCCAGGGCTCGGTGCTGGACGTACTGACCCGCAACGGCATCCGGATCCTGCCCAACACGGCGGGCTGCTTCACCGCCGGCGAGGCCGTGCTGACGGCCCGGCTGGCCCGCGAGGCGCTCGGCACCGACTGGGTGAAGCTGGAGGTGATCGCGGACGAGCGGACCCTGTTGCCCGACCCGATCGAGCTGCTGGACGCCGCCGAGACGCTGGTCGACGACGGTTTCACCGTACTGCCGTACACCAATGACGACCCGGTGCTGGCCAGGAAGCTGGAGGACGTGGGCTGCGCGGCGATCATGCCGCTGGGCTCGCCGATCGGTTCGGGCCTCGGCATCCGCAACCCGCACAACTTCCAGCTGATCGTGGAGAGCGCGGGCGTCCCGGTGATCCTGGACGCGGGCGCGGGCACCGCCTCGGACGTGGCGCTGGCCATGGAGCTCGGCTGCTCGGCCGTCATGCTGGCCTCCGCGGTGACCCGCGCGCAGGATCCGGTGCTGATGGCCGAGGCGATGCGGCACGCCGCCGAGGCCGGCCGCCTGGCCCACCGGGCCGGGCGGATCCCGCGCCGCTTCCACGCCGAGGCCTCCTCCGCGATGGCCGGCCGCGCGGAGCTGGACCACCGGGAGCACCCGGCGTTCTGAGCCCCGTCCCCCGCCGCTCCCGGGGAGCGGCGGGGGCGGCCGCGCGCCCGGGGCATGTCACAAGCAGGGCACAAGCGGCCCCGGGGGCGGTGTCCCCCGGGGCCGCGGGCACGCCCGCCCCTACACTCTCCTGGTGGACATGGCGCTGCACGACCCGCTGCTCGGTACCCTGCTGGACAACCGGTACCGGGTCGACCAGCGCATCGCGACCGGCGGGATGGCCACCGTCTACCGCGGCACGGACACCCGGCTCGACCGGGTGGTGGCGCTGAAGGTGATGCACCCCTCGCTCGCCGGTGACGAGGGCTTCACCGGCCGCTTCATCCGCGAGGCCAAGGCCGTCGCGCGGCTGGCCCACCCCAACGTGGTCAACGTCTTCGACCAGGGCGCCGACGGCGAAACGGTTTTCCTCGCGATGGAGTACGTCCCCGGCCGCACCCTGCGCGACGTGCTGCGTGACCGGGGTGCGCTGTCCATCCGGGCGGCCCTGGACATCCTGGAGCCGGTGCTCGCCGCGCTCGGCGCCGCCCACCGGGCCGGGCTGGTCCACCGCGACGTCAAGCCCGAGAACGTCCTGATCACCGACGACGGCCTGGTCAAGGTCGCCGACTTCGGCCTGGTCCGGGTGCTGAACGGCGCGGACGGCGCCGTCACCAGCACCACCTCGGCCGCCGGCACCGTGCTCGGCACCGTCTCCTACCTCGCACCCGAGCAGATCCGCCCCGACGAGCCCACCGACCAGCGGGTGGACGTCTACGCGGCGGGCATCCTGCTGTACGAGCTGCTCACCGGCGGCCGACCGCATACCGGCGAGAACCCCGTCCAGGTGATGTACCGCCACCTGCACGAGGACGTCCCCGCGCCGTCCCTGGCCGTCCCCGGCCTCGCCCCCGGACTCGACGCGATAGTGGCGGCCGCCACGGCCCGCGACCCGCAGGCCCGCCCGCGCGACGCGGTGGAGCTGCTGGCCACCCTCCAGCGGGTGCGCCGCGGCCTCACCCCGGCCCAGCTGGACGCCGAACCGCCCGCCCCCGCCCGGCCCGCCGAGGAGCGGCCGGCCGGCGAGGCGACCACCGTCCTGCGGGTCCCCGCCGTCCAGCACACCAGCGTGCTGGACGCGCCGCCCGAGCTGCTGGAGCAGCTGCTCACCGGCCCGCGCCCGTACGACGAGCAGCCGGCGCCACGCGGCGGCGAAAGCCGGGGCAAGGCCGACGGGCGCGCCGGCCGGGCCCGCCGGCCGGTGATCTGGGTGTCGGTGCTGGCGGCGCTGGCCGTCCTGGTCGGCGGCGCCACCTTCGTGCTCTCCTCCGCGCTGTACGCCAAGGTCCCCGGTGTGCTCGGGATGACCCAGTCGCAGGCGGTGTCCGTGCTGGACTCGGCCGGGCTGCGGGGCAGCTTCAGCGAGGTGTTCAGCGAGAGCGTCCCGGCCGGGCAGGTGATCAGCACCGATCCGGGCGTCGGGGAGCGGACCCGCAAGAGCGACGCGGTGAAGCTGGTCCTCTCCAAGGGCCCCCGGCGCATCGCCGTCCCCGAGCTCGCCGGGAGGACGGCGGAGCAGGCCCGGCAGGCACTCGCGGGGGCGCAGCTGGCGGTGGGGACGACCACCGAGGAGTTCAGCGACCTCGTCCCCGAGGGTGCGGTGATCAGCAGCTCGCCGGCGGCCGGCGGCCAGGTGGCGGAGAACACGCCGGTCGCACTGGTGGTCAGCAAGGGCATGGTGCCGGTGCCGGACGTGAGCGGGCTGAGCCGGGACGACGCGGCCAAGGCCCTGCAGGCGGCCGGCTTCAAGGTGCAGACCAGCGGCCTGAACCTGTTCGGCACCGGCAAGGTCAAGAGCCAGAGCCCGGCGGCGGGCGAGCGCAAGCCGCAGGGCACCGTCGTGGTCCTGACCTTCCCGCTGCTCTGAGCCCGCCGGCGGCCGGCCCCGGCGGCCGGGCGACGACCGGCCGGCGAGCCGGGGACGGCTAGCGCAGCGGCCCGTCGCCGGGCTCCTCCTGGTAGGAGTAGCGCTGCTCGCGCCAGGGGTCGGCGCGGTTGTGGTACCCGCGCTCCTCCCAGAAGCCCCGGCGGTCGGCCCGCATGTACTCCACGGCGCGCACCCACTTGGGGCCCTTCCAGGCGTACAGGTGGGGCACGACCAGCCTGACGGGGAAGCCGTGCTCCACGGTCAGCGGCTCGCCGTTGCGGTGGGTGGCGAAGACCGTCCGGGCGTCGGCGAAGTCCTCCAGCCGGAGGTTGGAGGAGTAGCCGTACTCGGCCCACACCATCACATGGGTGACGCCGGGGGCGGGGGGCACCTCCTTGAGCACGGTGGCGGCCGACACGCCGCTCCACTCGCTGCCGAGCATCGAGAACCGGGTGACGCAGTGCAGGTCGGCCTGCACGGACACCCGCGGCAGGGCGCGGAAGCCCTCGAAGTCCCAGCTGTGCTTCTCGGCCGACGCGGTCGCCCCGAAGACCTGGAAGTCCCAGGTCAGCGGCTTGAAGCGGGGCACCGGGCCGTAGTGCAGGACGGGCCAGCCGCGCTGGAGCCGCTGGCCGGGGGGAAGCCTCGGGTCAGACTGCGGAAGCTGTTCTTGTTCGGACTGACCCATGGCTCCATGGTGACAGACGGCGGCCATCGTCAAGCGCGCGCCCCTTGCCGGAGGTGTGCGCTCGCCCAGCCAGGGCAATTCGCTCTATATCGGATATTCCGACACATGTCCTAGTGAGTGTGAACTTACTGGAATTCGATCCGGTACCGGTGCCAGGATGCGACCAGCCGCGGTTCCCGGTAGTCCAGCAGGAAGGCCAGTGCCATGAAGGGTGACCCCGAGGTCATCGAGTTCCTCAACGAGCAGCTCACCGCCGAGTTGACCGCCATCAACCAGTACTTCCTGCACGCGAAGATGCAGGAGAACTTCGGCTGGACCAAGCTCGCCAAGTACACCCGGCACGAGTCCTTCGACGAGATGAAGCACGCCGAGACGCTCACCGACCGGATCCTCTTCCTGGACGGCCTGCCCAACTACCAGCGGCTGTTCCACGTCCGGATCGGCCAGACGGTCAAGGAGATGTTCGAGGCCGACCGGCAGGTCGAGGTCGAGGCCATCGACCGGCTGCGGCGCGGGATCGTGGTGATGCGGGCCAAGAACGACGTCACCTCGGCCAACATCTTCGAGGACATCCTGGCGGACGAGGAGCACCACATCGACTACCTCGACACCCAGCTGGAGCTGCTGGAGAAGCTCGGCGAGGCGCTCTACCTGGCCCAGCTGATCGAGCAGCCGGAGTCCTGACCGATACACGGGGCAGCACGGGTCGAGCGGTGGAGCGGTGGAGCGACCGGTACGGCCCGCGGGGTCGGCCGGCCGGGTCAGGCGGCGCGCAGTGCGGCCCGGACGGGCTGGGCGGTCGGGGCGTGCGGATCGGCCGACCGGGCGGGCTGCGGCGTCTCGGGGTCGTTCAGCCCGAGCTTGGCGGCGAGCCGCGCGGTCGGGCACGGCCGGGCGCCGTGCTCACCCAGCAGGGCCTGGATGCGGCGCACGCAGGAGCCGCAGTCGGTGCCGGCCTTGCAACCCTTGGCCACCTGGCGGGGGCTGTTCGCCCCGGCCTCTATCTCGCGCTTCACCTGGGCCTCGGTGACCGCATGGCACATGCACACGTACATCGCGGTTTCTCCCGGGGGTGCGCGGTCCGCAGCCGGACCAGTGGATCTTAACCAAGGCTTGCCTTAGCTCACTAAGCCTCACCTTACCCGGGGATCCGGGTACGAAAAAGCCCCTCCGGCTCGGGAGACCCGAGAACCGGAGGGGCTTTCGTCACATCCGCCGCTGTCAGTGACCGCTGCGGTACATCTCCGCCACCAGGAAGGCGAGGTCCAGCGACTGGCTGCGGTTGAGCCGCGGGTCGCAGGCCGTCTCGTAGCGCTGGTGCAGGTCGTCGACCAGCACCTCGTCGCCGCCGCCGACGCACTCGGTGACGTCGTCGCCGGTCAGCTCCACGTGGATGCCGCCCGGGTGGGTGCCCAGCGCGCGGTGCACCTCGAAGAAGCCCTTGACCTCGTCGAGCACGTCGTCGAAGCTGCGGGTCTTGTGGCCGCTGGAGGCCTCGAAGGTGTTGCCGTGCATCGGGTCGCAGATCCACACCGGCTGGGCGCCGGAGGCGGTGACCTTCTCCACCAGGGTGGGCAGGTGGTCGCGGATCTTGCCCGCACCCATCCGGGTGATGAAGGTGAGCCGGCCGGGCTCGCGCTCGGGGTCGAGCCGCTCGATCAGGGTGAGCGCCTCCTCGACCGTGGTGGTCGGGCCGAGCTTGACGCCGATCGGGTTGCGGATCCGGGAGGCGAACTCGATGTGCGCCCCGTCGAGCTGGCGGGTGCGCTCGCCGATCCAGACCATGTGGCCGGAGACGTCGTACAGGTCGCCGGTGCGCGAGTCCACGCGGGTCAGCGCCGTCTCGTAGTCGAGCACCAGCGCCTCGTGCGAGGAGTAGAACTCGACGGTCTTGAACTCCTCCGGGGCGACCCCGCAGGCCTGCATGAAGGCCAGCGCGTTGTCGATCTCCTTGGCCAGCTTCTCGTAGCGCTGCCCGGCGGGCGAGTTGCGCACGAAGTCCTGGTTCCAGGCGTGCACCTGGCGCAGGTCCGCGTAGCCACCGGTGGTGAAGGCACGCACCAGGTTGAGCGTCGCGGCGGAGGCGTTGTACATCCGCTTCAGGCGCTCGGGGTCCGGGATGCGCGACTCGGGGGTGAACTCGAAGCCGTTCACCGAGTCCCCCCGGTACACCGGAAGAGTGACGCCGTCCCGCGTCTCGGTCGACTTGGAGCGCGGCTTGGAGTACTGGCCCGCGATCCGGCCGACCTTCACCACCGGGACGGAGGCCGCGTACGTCAGTACGGCCGCCATCTGGAGCAGGGTCTTGAGCTTGTTACGGATGTGCTCGGCCGAAACGCCGTCGAAGGCCTCGGCGCAGTCACCGCCCTGCAGGAGGAACGCCTCGCCACGCGCGACGGCACCGAGCCGGGCGCGCAGCTGGTCGCACTCGCCGGCGAAGACGAGCGGCGGATACGAGGCGAGGTCCGCAAGAGACTTGCGCAGCGCCTCAGGATCCGGCCATTCAGGCTGCTGCGCCGCGGGCAGGGACTGCCAGGGGTGGAGATTTGTCACGGTCACGCAGCCAAGGCTACGGGGTGCGGCAACCGAATTGTGACCGCCGCCCGATGGGTGAGACAGGGTTCGGACATTCGCGTGATGCGCTTCACCACGATTTCGGATCGGCTACTCTCAAAGCCATGAACGCGCCCCACACCTGTTCCTGGTGGTGGACCATCCCGAGGGTGGTCCACTGATCGCGCGTCCCTGACGACACGACGGCCGCCCCTCGGGGCGGCCGTCGGCGTATCGAGAGCAGCCGGCCCTCCCGAAAGCGGACCACAGCACCGCGCCAGACATCCCTTTCGGAAGGAAGCCGCACCGTGACCGGCCTCACCGCCCTGCTCGCCCGACTGACCGCCCCCGGCGCCCCCGCGTTCGCCCTGCTCCACCGCCGCACGCCCCGGCTGGCCCCGGACACCGTCGAGATCCTGCTCGGCGAGGTCGGCTCGTACGAGCAGCTGGCCGACCTGCCCGTCCGGGCGGGCATCCCGGCCGACGGGCCCGGCCACGACCTGCTCGCGCTCGTGCCCTACCGGCAGATCACCGAGCGCGGCTTCGAGGCACACGACGACGCCACCCCGCTCCAGGCGATCTCCGTCCGCGAGAGCTACGCCTATCCGCTGGGCGAACTGCTGCCCGCCCTGCCCCAGCTGCCCGTCTCGCTCTCGGACGGCTCGTTCGACATCGACGACGACGAGTACGCCGAGATCGTCCGCCGGGTGATCCAGGACGAGATCGGGCGTGGCGAGGGCGCCAACTTCGTCATCCGCCGTGACTTCAGCGCCCGGCTCGACGGCTTCACGCCCGAGCTCGCGCTCTCGCTCCTGCGCCGGCTGCTGGAGCAGGAGCGCGGCGCGTACTGGACGTACCTGGTGCACACCGGGGAGCGCATCCTGGTCGGCGCCTCCCCCGAGGTGCATGTCCGCCAGAGCGGCGGGACGGTCGTGATGAACCCGATCTCGGGGACGTACCGCTACCCGGCCCAGGGCCCGGACATCGACTCGCTGCTCGGCTTCCTGCACGACCCCAAGGAGCTGGAGGAGCTCACCATGGTGGTCGACGAGGAACTCAAGATGATGTGCACCGTCGGCGACCTCGGCGGCCAGGTGCTCGGACCGCGCCTGAAGGAGATGGCGCACCTCGCGCACACCGAGTACGAGCTGCGCGGGCGCACCTCGCTGGACGTACGGGAGGTGCTGCGCGAGACGATGTTCGCGGCCACCGTGACCGGCAGCCCCGTCCAGAACGCCACCCGCGTCATCAAGCGCTACGAGGCCACCGGACGCGGCTACTACTCCGGCGCGCTGGCGCTGATCGGCCGCTCGGCCAGCGGCGGGCAGCTGCTGGACTCCCCGATCTGCATCCGCACCGCCGACATCGACCCGGCCACCGGCCGGCTGGTCGTCCGGGTCGGCGCCACCCTCGTCCGGCACTCCGACCCGCACTCCGAGGTCGCCGAGACGCACGCCAAGGCCGCCGGCGTGCTGACCGCGATCGGCGCCCTCCCCGCCCCCGCGCACCGGCTGCCCAGGCCCGGCGGGCCCCGGCTGGCCGACGACCACCGGGTGCAGGCCGCGCTGGACGCCCGGCGCGCCGGCCTGGCGCCGTTCTGGCTGCGGATGCAGCAGCCGGCCCAGGCCGCCCAGGCGCTGCCGGCCCTGATTGTGGACGGCGAGGACACCTTCACCTCGATGCTCGCCCACCTGCTGACCTCGCTCGGCCACCAGGTCAGCGTGCTGCGCTACGACATCCCCGGGCTGCGCGCGCTGGTCGCCGCGCACCAGGGGCCGCTGGTGCTCGGCCCCGGCCCGGGCGACCCGGCGCTCGCCGAGGACCCCAAGATGGCGCTGCTGCGGCCGATCGTCGCCGACGCGCTGGCCGCCGTACGGGCCGGCGCCCGGACGTCGCCGCTGCTCGCCGTCTGCCTCAGCCACCAGCTGCTCTGCGACGCGCTGGGCCTGCCGCTGGCCCGCAAGGCCGTCCCGTACCAGGGCGCGCAGGAGAGCATCGACCTGTTCGGCACCCGGCGCACCGTCGGCTTCTACAACACCTTCACCGCGCGCTGCGGCGCGGCGGACGCCGAGCGGCTGGCCGCCGAGGGCATCGAGGTCGCCCGGGACCCGGCCACCGGCGATGTGCACGCGTTGCGCGGGCCCGGCTTCGCCGGCCTGCAGTTCCACCCGGAGTCGGTGCTCACCCGCGAGGGTGTCGACATCGTCGCCGGGCTGCTGACCGGCACCGCCGCCGCCCTGCACCACTGAGGCCCACGACATCCCGCCGGGCGCCGCGTGCGCCCGGCGGGGTGTCAGACCTCGTCGTCCAGGCCCTGCTCGATCGCGTACCGCACCAGCTCGACCCGGTTGTGCAGCTGGAGCTTGCCCAGGGTGTTCTGGACGTGGTTCTGCACGGTGCGGTGCGAGAGCACCAGCCGGTCCGCGATCTGACGGTACGACAGGCCCTTGGCCACCAGCCGGAGCACCTCCGTCTCCCGGGCGGTCAGCTGCGGGCACGCGGGGGCGGAGGCCGAGGCCGGCTCGGTGGCCAGCCGGCGGAACTCGCCCAGCACCAGGCCGGCCAGCCCCGGGGTGAACACCGCGTCGCCGACGGCCGTCCGGCGCACCGCGTCCAGCAGTTCCTCCCGCCCGGCCGACTTGACCAGGTAGCCGGTGGCGCCGGACTTCACCGCCTCCAGGACGTCCTGGTGCTCACCGCTCGCGGACAGCACCAGCACCCGCACCGACGGGTCCTGGGCCACCACCTGGCGGCACACCTCGGCGCCGGGCAGGCCGGGCAGGTTGAGGTCGAGCACCACCACCTGCGGGGTGCAGGCACGGGCCCGGCGCACCGCCTCCTCGCCGTCCCCCGCGGTGGCGACCACGTCCAGGCCCGCCTCGGCGAGATCCCGCGACACCGCCTCCCGCCACATGGGGTGGTCGTCGACCACCATCACCCGCACCGGCTGCTGCTGCTCCGTCACTTGCCCTCCCTGGGGACCCGCAGTTCGACCTCGACGCCCTCACCGGGGACGGAGTACAGCTCGGCGGTGCCGCCGAGGTCGAGCAGCCGGCCGCGGATCGACTGGGAGACGCCCAGGCGCCCGGCCTGCTCCGCCTCGCCGAGCCGGCCGGGCGCGAAACCCGGGCCGTCGTCACGGATGCTGACCGTCACGGCCTCGGGCTCGTCCTCCACCAGGATCCAGGCCCGTGCCCCGGGCCCGGCGTGCCGGTGCACGTTGTCCACGGCCGCGCCCACCGCGGCGGCCAGTTCGACGGCCACCGGCGCGGGCAGCAGCACCGGCGTACCGGGCGCGGAGAGCGTCACCCGCGAGCCCGCGTACGGGGCGAGCAGGGCGCTCAGGTCCTGCGGCTCGCTCGAACCACCGCGCTGCTGCGGCAGCGGGCCACCCGCCATCAGCGCGCGCAGCGCCCGCTCCTGCTCCCCCGCGAGCCGGCCGAGTTCGCCCAGGTCGGCGCCCGTCTCGGTGCCCCGGCGCTGGACCAGCGCCAGCACCTGGAGCACTCCGTCGTGAATGTCCCGGGAGAGCCGCTCGCGCTCGCGGGTGGCCGCCTCGACCTGCAGGGCCCGGGTGAGGGCCGCCTCGCTCGCGCGGGCCAGCTCGATCACGTACCCGATGGCGCAGCCGACCACCATCAGCACCACGATGTTGTGCACGTTGTCGCCGGTGACGCCGCCGTGGCCGGCGAAGTTGGCGATCCCGATGACGGTGCCCGCGAACGCGGCGCCCAGCCAGCCGCCCCGGCCGGCGAAGCCGAGCACGGTGCCGGCCGCCCAGATGGTGGGCAGCGTCGGGGCGCCGAACTGGATCCGGGCGGGGGCGTCGATCATGCCGCTCATCACCACGCCGGTGACGGTCATCGCGAGGTCGGTGCCCAGCACGTACCAGGTGCAGCGCCCTGGGCCGGCGAAGGCGCGGATGGTCGCCAGGGTCCAGAGCGTCAGCGCGCCCATGTAGATCCAGCCGGCGACCGGGTGGAGGAAGTCCAGGTAGGAGTTGAAGTAGCGCAGCAGGGCGTAGCAGAGCGCCAGCACCCTGAAGTACGAGATCGCCCGCCACAGCGGGAGTTCGATGGACATACCGCCGGCGGCGATGGTGCCCCCGACGCTCCGGGCCCCGGCGCCCGCGCCGCGGCCCGCCACCGGGGCGGCGGCGGGCCGTAGGGAATCGGTGCTGCTGGCGTCCGTCATGTGCCCCTCCCCTGGCGGCGCGGGGTCGGACAAGGCCTAGGCCTGCCCCGCGTCCTTCTCGGTCTGCTCCGTCTCGGCCTTCTCGGCCTGCGCGGCCTTCTCCGCCTCGGCCTTCTCCGCCTTCAGCGCGGCCTGCTCGGCCTTCTGGGCCGCCTTGCGCTCGGCGTCGGCGCGCTTCTTCTCGTCGGAGATCTGCCGCTTGGCGGCGGTCGCGTAGATGTCCACGTACTCCTGGCCGGAGAGCCGCATGATCTCGTACATCACCTCGTCCGTCACCGAACGGAGGATGAAGCGGTCGTTCTCCATGCCGTGGTAGCGGGAGAAGTCGAGCGGGCGGCCGATCCTGATGCCCGGGCGGATCCCGAAGTTGGGGATCACCTGGCCGGGCGGCTGGACCTTCTCGGTGTCGATCATCGCGACCGGGATCACCGGCGCGCCGGTGGCCAGTGCGACCCGCGCCAGACCCCCGACCTTGCCGCGGTACAGCTTGCCGTCGGGCGAGCGGGTGCCCTCCGGGTAGACGCCGAAGAGCTCGCCGCGGTCGATCACCGCGATCGCGCTGCGGATCGCCGCCTCGCCGGCGCCGCGCACACCCGAGCGGTCCACCGGGAGCTGGCCGACGCCCTTGAAGAAGGCGGCGGTGAGCTTGCCCTTGAGGCCAGGCGTGTTGAAGTACTCGGCCTTGGCGATGAAGGTGACCCGCCGCTTCATCAGCGCCGGGAGGAAGAAGGAGTCCGAGAAGGAGAGGTGGTTGCTAGCGATGATCGCGGCGCCCTCCTCGGGGATGTTCTCCACCCCCTCCATCCACGGCCGGAAGAAGATCCGAAGCAGTGGCGCGACGATCATCTTCATCAGTCGGTAGAACAACCCGGGCCTCCTGTTTCGCGGACCGGTCGATCCTAATGCCCCGCGGGCTCCGGGCGCGCCCCGCCCCGCCCCGACGGGGTGTACGAGCGGAGCGGGGCGTGGGACGATGCGGCTCCAGCGCCGCGAAACCCCCCACGCCCCCCGAACGCGAAGGAGTCGGCCATGCCGCTGCTGCCAGGTGCCGAGCCCTACCGCCACCAGGGCGGCAAGGTCGGCGTGCTGCTCTGCCACGGCTTCACCGGCTCCCCGCAGTCGCTGCGCCCGTGGGCCGAGCAGCTGGCCGCCGCGGGCCTCACGGTCTCGCTGCCGCTGCTGCCCGGCCACGGCACCCGCTGGCAGGACATGCAGCTCACCCGGTGGGAGGACTGGTACGCCGAGGTGGAGCGGGAGTTGCTGGCGCTCAGCGCGAGCTGCGAGCAGGTCTTCGTCTGTGCACTGTCGATGGGCGGCGCGCTGGCGTTGCGGCTGGCCGCGCTGCACGGCCCCGAGATCTCCGGTCTGGTGCTGGTCAACCCGTCGGTGCGCTCGGACAACCCCGCGAGTGTGCTGCTCCCGGCGCTGCGTCACGTGGTGCCGAGCCTGCCCGGGGTGGCGAACGACATCGCGCTGGAGGGCTCGCTGGAGGTCGGGTACGACCGGACCCCGCTGCACGCCGCCTGGTCGCTGTCCCAGCTGTGGAAGGACGTCCAGGCCCGGCTGCCCGAGGTGCGTCAACCGGTGCTGCTCTTCCACAGCCCACAGGACCACGTCGTCTCGCCGGCCAACTCGGAACTGGTCCTCGCGCGGATATCCTCGGCGGATGTGACGGAGCGGCTGTGCGAGCGCAGCTACCACGTCGCGACACTGGACCACGACGCGGCTGAAATTTTCGGGGCGAGCCTGGAGTTCATCAGTCGACTGGCCCCCGCGTCCGCGGTGGGCGTCACCCGGGTCGATTCCGACGATCACCAAGGCTGAAGGGCCGGAAGTGCACGAGAGCAGCACGGCGGGCGGCGAGGACGAGCCGCCCCGCGAGGACGGCTTGAAGGACGGCGGGAAGGACGGCCTGCGCAAGGACGGCTTGCGCAAGGACGGCCTCAGGAGGGCCGCCGAGGAGCCCGCCGACGGCCGCCCAGAAGGCGAGGCCGCGGCCGGCCGCCGGCGCGCCACCCCCGAGCGCAGCCAGGCCGAGCAGGACGAGATCTTCGCCGCCCTGGTCGCCCAGTTCGACGACCCCGTCGACCTGAACAACCCCGACTGGCCGGAGATCGAGAACCTCCGGGCCAAGGGCGAGCCGAAGGGCGGCTTCAAGGACGACCCGGCCGGCGACCTCGCCGACCTGGCGCCCCAGCCGCGGCCCCGCTCCTCCCGGCCCGTGGTGCCGGCGCTCGGCCCGCGCGACTACGAGCCGGCCGAGGACGCGGACGAGGGCCACTTCGTACCGCCGGAGCCACCGCCGCTGCCCGAGGCGGACGTCACTGCGAAGTTCGCCTGGCTTGCGGTGCTCGGCGGCCCCGCGCTGCTGCTGCTCGACGCCGTGGTGTGGCGCGAGGTCGCCGGCTGGCCGGCCTGGGTGGGGGTGTCGGCCTTCCTCGGCGGCTTCATCACCCTGGTGGTGCGGATGAAGGACCACGACGAGGACGAGCCGCCGGACCCGACGGGCGGCGCCGTCGTGTGAGCCCCACCTGGCCCGCCCGGCTCAGCCGGGCGGGATCTCCAGGACGGCGAGCACCGGCAGATGGTCGGTGGCGGCCCGCAGGTCTGCCTCGGTGACGCCGGGCAGGCCCCACGGGACACCGCAGGCCAGCACCTTGACGCCGGGGGTCGCGAAGACGGCGTCGATCCGCTGGTGCGGGTCGCCCGGCCGGGAGGTGTAGGTGCCGCCCCAGGGAGCGGTGAGGTGCCCGTCCTGGAGCCGCCCGGCGAGCATCCGCCAACCGGGGCCGTCCGGGTGCTCGTTGAAGTCACCGGCGATCACACCGTGCTCGGCCACGTCCAACTGGCCCAGCAGCAGGCTGAACTGGGTGTACCGCTCGGCGGCGTCCAGGCTGAGGTGGCAGCTCGTCACCGAGAAGGGCGCCGAGCCGGCGATCCTGACCCGGGCGGTGGCGAAGCCGCGCGCGTGCAGGCCCCGGGTCTTGGGCAGCAGCCGGTCATGGACGGAGAGCACGTCCACGCCGAGCCCGCCGAGCAGCAGCGGGCCGGCGGCGATCCGCCCGCCACCGGAGAGGATGACGGTGCCGGTGGCGTGGGCCAGCCAGGCGGCCTGGCCGCCGGGGTACCAGTAGCGCGGCGACTCCTGGATGCAGACGAGGTCGGGCTCGCAGGCCTTGACGACCCTGGCCAGCGCCCGGCGGTCGTCGCGCAGCGAGCGGACGTTGTAGCTGAGCAGGCGTACCCGCCGGGCACCGTCCGGTCCGGGCCCGGAGGGCGGCAGTGGGAGCAGTTCGGCCACGGAGATCCCCCTTCGATCCGAAGGAGACGATAGCCGCCGCGGCTGCGTGCCCGCCGCCGCCTCGCCGGGATGCGCCCCGGCCGGGGCCGCCGCCCGACGGCAGGCGCGGACGGACGGGCGGCGGACGCGGACGGTCCGGGCGGCCGGTGCAATGACTCGGCGGCGGGGCGGGGGTGAGGGTCCCCGCCCCGCCGCCGGTGGTGGTGCCGGTCTGACGGGATCAGTGCGTACGGGCGAGGTCCGCCGCGCCGGCGATACCGGCGGCGGAGCCCATCGAGGCCAGCACGACCTCGGCCCGCGGGCGGTGGACGCCGCCCGTCAGGTACTTCTGGAAGGCCTTGCCGACCGGGTCGAGCAGCAGGCTGCCGGAGTCGGAGACGCCGCCGCCGAGTACGAAGACGCCCGGGTCGAAGAGCGCGGCGAGGTCGGCCATGCCGCGGCCCAGCCAGTCGGCGAGCTCCTCGTAGCACTCCAGCGCCAGCGGGTCGCCGGCCTCGGCGGCCTCGGTGATGTGGATGCCGCGGATGGTCTCGGCGACGCCGTCGTTGAGGTCCAGCATCCGCCGGCCGCGGATCGCGTCCGCGCCGGCCTTCTCCCGGCCGTAGCGGCGCAGCGCCCGGCCGGAGCCGTACTGCTCCCAGCAGCCGCGGCCGCCGCAGCCGCAGGGCAGCCCGTCCGGAACCATGTTGAGGTGCCCGATCTCGCCGGCCACCCCGAACCGGCCGCGGTGCAGGCGCCCGTCCAGCACGATGCCGCCGCCGATGCCGGTGCCCACGGTGATCAGCACCATGTCCTCGTACGCGGCCGCCGCGCCGAAGCGGAACTCGGCCCAGGCCGCGCAGTTGGCGTCGTTCTCGACGACCGTGGTGAGGCCGGTGAGCTCCTCGACCCGGACCTTGAGCGGTTCGTTCTCCCAGTCGATGTTGGGCGCGAAGATCACGGTGGAGCGGTCCCGGTTGACGAACCCGGGAGCGCCCACGCCCACGGCGGTGACCTCCGGGTGCTGCTCCTTGAGCTCGCGGACGGCCTGCGCGATGGCGTCGACCGCCCATTGCGGGTCGGCCGGGGTGGGGACCCGGGTCCGGGCCAGGATCTCGCCCGCCTCGTCGACCACGCCGGCCGCAATCTTGGTACCGCCGACATCGACGCCGATGGTCAGAGCCATGTGTCCCTCAGCTATTCACTCGTTCCCGCTGGACGGAAAGGTACCGCCCAGCGCTGCTCCCGTACACACCCTCGCCTACATTAACCGAAGACAACCTGGCGGGAACCAGGCTGGACGCCTTCAAAAGTCGTACATTTCAAATCGTTGCGTTACGCATGTTCGCGCCAGGGTGATCACTCCTGACCTGCTGATTCATTCCTTGACGGACGGCCCGTCAGCTCCGTCGGCTCCGTCAGCTCCGTCGAGGTCAATTCGCTCGCTCGGGGCGGTATCCCCCCCTGACCAGCGCCGCTCGTGGCCCGAGACGGCCGCTCGGTAGGCCGCCAGCAACTCGCCACCGGCGGCCGAGAGGTGTCCGTACACCTCGGGGTGGCTCTCGCGCAGGCGCTCGCTCAGGCCGGAGAGGGAGATCAGCGACTCGGCGCCGAACTCCTGGGCCTTCTCGCCGACGACGGTGGCGAACCGGCGGACCTCCTCCACCAGCGGGCCCAGTTCAGGGCCGAAGGGGTGGTCCCCGGTGGAGCGGTCCTGCGTGGTCCCCTCGTCAGCGGTGGTCATCCGGGCGTCTCCTCAGCTGTGGCCGCGGCTGCGGCCGCCTGGCTCCGACGCTACCGGACCGGCCGGCTCAGCCCCGGGGCCAGAGCGCCGGGTCCGGGGCGAAGCGCACGGCGAGCACCCCGTCCGCGAGCCCGGCGCCGGTGACGGTGCAGCGGCGCAGCGCGGAGGGCAGCACCAGGATCCGACGGTACGCGCCGATGCCGATGACCAGCTCGTCGCCGCGCCTGACCAGGTCCAGATCGGCCCGGTCGGCGCCGGGCAGCGGCAGGTGCCAGACCAGCAGGCCGTCCTCGGCCCGGCGGTCCTCCAGCCGGGGCGCGGCGGCCGGGGCGGGCGCCGGGCCCGGGCCCTCGCCGTACAGCTCGTGCGCGACGCCCTCCAGGGCGACCTCGGGGTGGCCGCTGACCAGCAGCGGTACGTCGAGTTCGGCGGCGAGGGCGGCCAGCAGGTCCTGCTGCCGGCCGGCCAGGGTGGCCAGCCACGGATCCGGTGACTGGGCGGCGGCGGGGGGCAGGGCCCGGTGGGCGACCACGGCGTCCGGGCGGTGCCCGTGCAGGGCCAGGCCCGCGCGGATGCGGCGCAGTTCCTCGACGGGGTACGCCTGCGCCTCGACCACCAGCCGCACGGACGTCCCCGGCGCGGTGATCGCCGCGCGGGCCCGGGCCAGTGCGGCGCAGGCGTGCCCGCGGGCCTCGTACAGCCAGTCGGCGGGCATCGGGACGCCGGCCACGGCCGCCAGCAGCGGGCGCAGGGCGCGGGCGGCCTGGCGCTGCTCGGGCAGCAGCCGCGCGAGGTAGCGCTCCAGCTGCTCGGGCAGGGCGAGAGTGTCGATCAGCGCGGCGGGCGGCGGCGCGGCGACCACCAGGACGTCGGCATCCGCGGTGTGCAGGGCGCGCAGCAGGGCGATCCGGCGGGTGCCGGGGAGGGCGGTGAGCTCCTCGGGGTCGAGCGGGTCGGCGCCGAGCAGGTCCAGGACGGGCTTCAGCCGGCCGCCGACCTCGCCGAGGGCGTGCCGGAACGCGGCCTGCTCGTCGATCCTGGCGACGGCGAGGCCGCTCTCGTACTCCTCGGGCCGCTCGCTCAGCCGGGTGCCGAGCAGGGTGTCCAGGGTGCGGTGCGGGTCGTCGGCGGCGAGCAGCAGGGTGCGCCGGCCCCGGCGGGCGGCGTGCAGGGCGGTGGCGGCGGCGACGGTGGCGGCGCCGCCGCCGTCCGTGCCGGTGACCAGGATGGTGCGCTCGGCCGTCATCGCGCTCTCTCCCCGCTCCGCCGCTCTGTCCGCTCTGCCGCTCAGCCGCTCAGCCCTCGACGCGCTTCTTCAGCCCGGCCAGCGCTCGGTCGATGATGACCTTCTCAGCCTTGCGCTTGATCATGCCGAGCATCGGGATCTTGACGTCGACGGCGAGCTGGTAGGTGACCTCGGTGGCGCCGGTGCCGACGCCTGCCAGGGTGTAGGAGCCGTCCAGGGTCCGCAACATCTGGCTCTTGACCAGGGTCCAGGCGACCTCGCGGTCGCCGTCCCAGGTGTAGGCGAGCACGTGCTCGTCGCGGATGGCGCCGGCGTCCAGCAGCAGGCGCACCTGGGCCGCGCGGCCGTCGGCGGCGCTCTCCAGCACCTCGACCTCCTTGACCTCACCGGTCCAGGCCGGGTAGGCGGCGAAGTCGGCGATCACGGCCATCACCTCGGCCGGGGTCGCGTCGATGGTGATGCTCGCCCTGGTGTGCTCCGCCATGGAAACGGCCCTCCGCGTCGTCCTGCGCCTGCTGGTCGGCTGTACGCCCAGGGCAGGCTATCGCGATCGGCGATCTGCTCGGCCCATGGCCCGTCAGGGGCGGGCCCGGGGCTACCGGCAAGTCACCCCGGCTCTGCCGTAGGGTGCCATTCGAACGACCCGGTAACGGCCGGGGCGGGTGGGGGAGAAGGTGTGACACTTCGAACACCCGAGCCACTCCCCTGGTCGAACCTGCCTACCGGGCAGTAACGTCCTGCCGTCCCGCAGCGTCGCGAACGAGGAGCAGTCTTGCTCGACTTCAGCCTTCCGGCCCTCTACCAGGTACCGAGCGGCGGTAACCTCTCCGACCTCGTGCACCAGAACGCCGAGCGTCACCCGGAGGTGGCCGTCCTCAGCCGCAAGGTGGACGGCCGCTGGAGCGACCTGACCGCCGCCCGGTTCCTGGCCGAAGTGCACGCGGCCGCCAAGGGCCTGATCGCGGCCGGCATCGAGCCGGGCGACCGGGTGGGCATCATGTCCCGCACCCGCTACGAGTGGACGTTGCTGGACTTCGCGATCTGGTCGGCCGGCGCGATCACCGTCCCGGTGTACGAGACCTCCTCCGCCGAGCAGGTCGAGTGGATCCTCGGGGACTCCGGCGCCGTCGCCGTGGTGACCGAGAGCGACTCGCACGCCGCCGTCGTCGAGAAGGTCCGCGAGCGGCTGCCGGAGCTGAAGCACACCTGGCAGATCGAGCGGGACGCGCTGGCGCAGCTGGCCGAGGCCGGTGCCGAGGTCACCGACGCCACCGTGACCGAGCGGCGTTCCATCCCCACCGAGGACTCGATCGCCACCATCGTCTACACCTCGGGCACCACCGGGCGCCCCAAGGGCTGTCAGCTCACCCACGGCAACTTCATGTCCGAGCTGGGCAACGTGACGGCCCGGCTGGAGCCGCTGTTCCGCACCGGCGAGGGTTCCGTCCTGCTCTTCCTGCCGCTGGCGCACGTCCTCGGCCGGATCGCGGAGATCGCCGCGGCGATCGCCCCGATCAAGCTCGGTCACGTCTCGGACATCAAGGACGTCACCGCCGAGCTCGCGTCCTTCCGCCCGACGCTGATCCTCGGCGTGCCGCGGGTGTTCGAGAAGGTCTACAACACCGCCCGCGCCAAGGCCCAGGCCGACGGCAAGGGCAAGATCTTCGACCGGGCCGCGGAGACCGCGATCGCCTACAGCCGCGCGCTGGACGCCGGCGGCGCTGGCCTGGGCCTGCGGCTCAAGCACGCCGTCTTCGACAAGCTGGTCTACAGCAAGCTGCGCGCCGCGCTCGGCGGCCGGGCCACCCACGCGATCTCCGGCGGCGCCCCGCTGGGCGAGCGCCTGGGCCACTTCTACCGGGGCATCGGCTTCACCGTCCTGGAGGGCTACGGCCTGACCGAGACCTGCGCGGCCACCGCCTTCAACCCGCACGACAAGCCGAAGATCGGTACGGTCGGCCAGCCGCTGCCCGGCTCCGAGGTGCGGATCGCCGAGGACGGCGAGGTGCTGCTCAAGGGCCCGCAGATCTTCAGCGGGTACTGGAACAACCCGGCCGCCACCGCCGACACCATGCGCGACGGCTGGTTCGCCACCGGCGACCTCGGCACCCTGGACGACGAGGGCTACCTCTCCATCACCGGCCGCAAGAAGGAGATCATCGTCACGGCCGGCGGCAAGAACGTCGCGCCCGCCGTGATCGAGGACCGCATCCGGGCGCACGCGCTGGTCGGCGAGGTCATGGTGGTCGGCGACGGCAAGCCGTTCATCGCCTGCCTGATCACCGTCGACGAGGACTTCTTCCCGCGCTGGAAGGAGTTCAACGGCAAGCCGGCCGACGCCGCCCTGGCCGACCTGCGCGAGGACGCGGACCTGCTGGCCGCCCTCCAGGCCGCCGTGGACGACGGCAACGCCGCCGTCTCGCACGCCGAGGCGGTCAAGAAGTTCCGGGTGCTGGACACGGTGTTCTCCGAGTCCAGCGGGCACCTCACCCCCTCGCTCAAGCTCAAGCGCAACCTGGTCCTGAAGGACTTCGCCGCCGACGTCGAGGCGCTCTACCAGCGCTGACCGCCCCGGTGAAGCGCACCAGGGCCCGCCCGGACGACCGGGCGGGCCCTGGTGCGTCGCGGCCCGGCTACCCCGCCAGCAGCGAGGTGAGTCGCCCCGCCAGCAGGTCCCAGCGCCAGGAGCGCTCCACCCAGCGCCGGCCCGCCTCGCCCATCCGCCGGCGCAGCGCCTCGTCGTTCAACAGCCGTACGATCCGCTCGGCCACCGCCTGCGGCGAGCTCCCCGGCACCACGTACCCCGTCTCCCCCTCCAGCACCGCGTCCGGCGCGCCCCCGGAGTCCCCCGCGACGACCGGCAGCCCGGTGGCCGAGGCCTCCAGGTAGACGATCCCCAGGCCCTCCACGTCCAGCCCGCCCCGGCGGGTGCGGCAGGGCATGGCGAAGACGTCCCCGGCGCCGTAGTGCGCGGGCAGCTCCGACCACGGCACCGCCCCGGTGAAGCGCACCGAGGAGCGCACGCCCCGGGCGTCCGCGAGCTTCTCCAGCTCCCCCTGGTACGGGCCGCCGCCGACGATCAGCAGCACCGTGTCCGGCACGTCCTGGAGGATCTGCGGCATCGCCTCGATCAGGGTGTCCTGGCCCTTGCGCGGCACCAGCCGCGAGACGCAGACCACCACCGGACGGTCCGCCAGGCCCAGGCGCGCCCGCAGCTCGGCGCCACCGGACGCGGGGTGGAAGGTCCGCTCGTCCACACCCGGCGGCAGCTGCACCATCCGGCCGGCCGCCTCCGGGCCGACGGCGGCGGCGATCCGCGAGCGGGTGTACTCCCCGAGGTACGTCAGCGTGTCGGTGCCCGCGCCGATCCGGCGCAGCAGCTGCCGGGCGCCGGGCAGCTGCGCCCAGGCCGCCTCGTGGCCGTGCGTCATGCCCAGCAGCCGCCCGGCGCCGGCCCGGCGCAGCGCGGGCGCCATCAGGCCGAGCGGGGCGGCGGCGCCGAACCAGACCGAGTCGCACTTCTCGGCCTTGAGGATCTCCGCGGCCCGCCGGGTCACCCGGGGTGTGGGAACCATCACCTTCGTGCGGTCCCGGATGACGGGGAAGGGCTGTTCGGCGTCGAACCGTGCCACCTCGGAGCCGTCCCGCCAGGACGAGGCGTACACCACGACGCTTCCGGCTGGCTGACGCACCGCCATGTTGTGGACGAAGGCCTGGATCCCTCCGGGACGCGGCGGGAAGTCATTGGTGACGATCAAGGTCTTGTGCATCAGGCCACGGCTCGCTCGGTCGGGGGGTGCTCGGTGTACCGCTCGGTGATCCGTACGATAGGTCAACACCACGGCCCACCGGGAACGGAACCCGGCAGGGCAACCGTTTCACCCCGGGGTCTGTCCTAGAGAGCGGCGGGCCCGAGGCCCGGCGGGTGCCCGGCGCCCCGGCCTGCGGCCGGACGGGCGCCGAGCGACGCATCCGGTGGGACGTCCGAGACGAACGAGGGAGCGCAGTGGAGTTGGCCCCGGCCACCGAGCCCGGCAGATCCAGCGGCGCCGAGGGCCCCGGCATCCCGGCCCAGGCCGGCGCGTCCGCCCCGGGCTCCCCCGCGGGCCCCTCGGCGGCCGGCGGGGCGCTGTGGGGCCTCGGTGCGGGCTGGCTGCTCAGCCGGGTGCTCCTGGTGCTCCTGGTGGTCGGCGTGATCCGCATGACCGGCGGGGACATCACCACCGACGTCTGGCTGATCTACCACGGCTGGTACGGCGTCCTGCAGACCGGCACCTTCCCGCTGGACGACGTGACCTGGCAGTACCCGCCGGGCGCGGCGCTGGTGATCATGCTTCCGGGGCTGCTGCCCTGGTCCTACCTGGTGTCGTTCTGGGTCGTCTGCGGCGTGATGGACGCCCTCGCGATGGGTCTGCTGATGCGGGCCGGCCTGCGCAAGGGCCGCAGCTTCACCGGGGCCTGGGTCTGGGTGGCCGGCGTGCCGCTGCTCGGGCCGATGATCTACAACCGGTACGACATCGTGGTCACCGCGATCGCCGTGGCGGGTCTGCTGGCGCTGCTGCGCCGCCCGGCGCTCGGCGGGGTCCTGCTGGGCCTGGGCGGCATCATCAAGATCTGGCCGCTGCTGGCCCTGCTCGGCACCCCGCCCGGGCGGCGCACCCGGCGCTCCTGGACGGCCGCCGCGGCGACCGTGAGCTCGGTGGGCTTCCTGCTGGCGGCCGGGATGAACGGCGCCTTCGAGTTCCTGACCTTCCAGAAGGACCGCGGGATCGAGGTCGAGTCGCTCGGCGCCCTGCCGCTGCACATCGCGCGGATCGCCGGTGGCTGGGACGGCCAGGTGATGATGCACTACGGCTCGGTCGAGATGCTCGGACCGTGGGTCGGCGTCGTCTCCAAGGTGATGGTGGCCGCCACCCTGGCGGGCTTCGGCTGGCTGCTGCTGTGGCGGCTGACGGCCAAGCGCCGCAACAACGCCACCACGTACGACGCGGCGCTCACCGCGCTGCTGATCTTCACCGTGACCAGCCGGGTGATCAGCCCGCAGTACCTGGTCTGGCTGGTCGGGGCGGCCGCCGTGTGCCTGACGGTGCGCGGCACCAGCCAGCGGCCGGTGGCCGTGCTGATCCTGATCGCCACCCCGCTGACCACGCTGGAGTTCCCGGTGCTGTTCAGCTCGGTGGTGGGCAGCGACCCCTGGGCTGTCACGGCCCTGGGGCTGCGCAACCTGCTGCTGCTCGCCGCGGCGCTGCTCTCCTGCGTGCGCCTGTGGCGCTCCACCCGCGGCCCGGCCCCGCTGCCCGCCACCGTGGTGCTCGCCCCGGCGGACGGCCCGGCCACCCCGGCCTACCCGGTGCGCCCGGGCATCGCCTACGAGCAGGACCTGCTGGACGGGATCGACCGGCCCATCGCCGGCGCCGACCGCTGAGCGACGCCCCCGGGGCGGCCCGTGCCCGGACTGGGAAGTCGGCCGGGTCGGCTTCCCACTCCACCGGTGACCGGGCGCCGGTCAGCCGCCGCCGAACAGCCGGCGGGCCTCGTCGATCCACAGCGTGGTGAACTCCCCCAGGCCCGTCCCGAGCTCGCTGCGCAGTACCTGGTCCAGCTGCCGCCCCCGGCCCGCCCCGGCGCCCGCCGCGCCGACGGCCCGATAGAGGGCAACCAGCTTCTGCCGGCCGTAGCGACGGGCGAGCAGGTCGCAGGCGAGCCAGGACAGCTCGTACGCCTGGGAGATCCCGGCGGCACCGGCCGTGAAGTCGGCGTCGGCGGGCAGGGCGGTGGGCAGCCGCCCGGCGGCGACGTCGGCGGCGAGCTCCGGGGCGATCTGGCGGGCGGTGCGGCCGGTGTCCAGGTAGCCCGTCCAGTCGGCGACGCCCTCCGAGAGCCAGAGCGGGGTCCATGCCCGGGTGTCGGCCCGGGTCGCGACATGGGTGGCCTCGTGGGTGAGGACCACCTGCCGGCCGAACGCGCTGAGCCTGCGGTAGGCGTCCGGGTTGATCATCACGCGGTCCGCGGGGGCCTGGTCGGGGGCGCCGGGGGCCGAGCTGGTGACGGCGGCCATGTCGGTGTAGTCGGCCGCCCGGACGTCCAGCAGCCGGGCGAACTGGTCCTCGGTGGCGGGTAGCTCCAGCAGCAGCCGGCCGGCCCAGCCGGTGCCCCAGACCGCGGTGACCGCCGGGACGACCGTCCCGGCGACCGCGGCCACCTCCGCGGGGCCGGTGGCGGCGCCGTCCAGCCCCAGCACCAGGCAGTGCGCACCGGCGGCGGCCCGGACGACGCCCAGGTCCCAGAGCGCCGCCGGGCCGCCGGCCGGCTCCTCGCGCTCCACCAGCCAGCGCCCGCCCACCCGGGCCAGGGCCAGGCGCCGCGAGTAGCGCGCCGGCTGCCCGTCGTAGCCCTCGATCCGCACGGCCAGTTCGGCGGTGACCTCCGGGCCGGCGCCCGGCAGCCCGGCCGGCACCGGGGCGAGGTACTCCAGCCCGGCCAGCGGGACGGCCGCCAGCCGCTCCCGCAGCTCCTGCTGGGCGCCCGCCGCGCCGGCGGTGGCGGTGGCGGCCAGCGCGGCCGCGTCCCGGCCCAGCAGGGCCTTCGCCCGGGCGTCCAGCAGCTCCGTCAGGCCCGGCCCCGGCCCGGTGGCGGACGCCCGGCGGGCCGCCGTCGGGGCGGCCGCCCCCGGCACCGAGAGCTGGGCCAGCCCGCCGGCGGCCAGCAGCAGCGCGGCGCGCCTGGACAGCACCGCGCGGCCCGCCGCGCCGTCGGGGCGGGGCAGGCCGCGTGGGGGCGGGTCGGCACGGCTCAGAGCCGGACCACCCCCGAGACGGGCATCGCGTTGACGCTCTCGTACCGCACCCGGGCGCCCGGGTAGGGGGCGTGCACGACCACACCGCCGCCGGCGTACATACCGACGTGGTGCATGTCCTTGTAGAAGATCACCAGGTCTCCGGGTCGGGCGTCGGCGAGGCTGACCCGCTGCCCGGCGTACGCCTGGGCCTGCGAGGTCCGCGGCAGGGTCACTCCGGCCTGCCGCCAGCTGTAGTACATCAGACCGGAGCAGTCGAAGGTGCGCGGCCCGGTGGCGCCGTAGACGTACGCGGAGCCGATCTTGCTGACGGCTGCGGCCAGCGCGTCGGCGGCCCGGTCGGATGCGGGCGGGACGGTGCCGAGGTCGAGCCGGTCGGTGCCCCTGGTGGCCCGCTGCTCGGCCTCCCTGGCGTCCTGGGCGACCATCCTGGCCCGCTCGGTGGCGCCGAGGCTGTTGAGCAGCTTCTGTGCCTCGTTCAGCCGCTGCTGGATCTGCTGCTTGTTCTCGGCGAGCGAGCGCCGGGCCTCCTCCAGGTCGGCGAGCTTGGCCGAGGTCTCGGCCCGGCGCTGGTCCAGGCGGCGCTGACGCTCGACCACCTCGCGCAGGGTCTCGTGCTCGCGCTCGGCGACCTGATCGAGGCTGCGGGCCCGGGCGAGATAGCCCTCGGGATCGGAGGCCAGCATCAGCTGGACGGCCGGCTCGATCCCGCCGGAGCGGTACTCGGCGGCGGCGACGGTGGCGAGTTCGCCGCGCAGCCGGTTCAGCTCGTCCTGGGCGAGGGCCACCTGCCCCTGGAGCGAGCCGGTCTCGCTCTGCAACCGGTGCTGGTACTCCTGGGCCGCGTTGAACCTCTCCGAGGCCTGCTCGGCCTCCTCGTAGAGCTGCTCGACCTGCGCCTTGACGTCCCGCTTGCTCGGCGGGTCGGCGGGCGAGCCGGGGAGGGCCTGGGCACTGCCACCCGCCGTCACGGCCAGCGCGGTGGTGGCGGCCGCGGTGAGCACCAGCGCACGGGCGAGCGGGTGCGCACCTGGCAGTTGGGTTCGGCGGTGCATCGCCATGCGGCGGCGGCTCCATTCCTGCGGCCCGCCCCGCCACCGCCCCGGGTGGGCGGCCGTACGAGCGGGGTCAGGTGGCAGACGTTAGCGAGTCCGGGCGATCGAGTCCAAACCCCTCCCAACACGAATATTTGACCCAATATCGGACAAGCGGTCGACTGTAGTCCCAAAGCGGCAGGCCCGGCCTCCGAGTGGAGACCGGGCCCGCGAGGTGCCTACCGGGGCGTCAGACGCGCACGATGGCCGAGATCGACATCATCGTGGCGGTCTCGTAGCGCACGACCGTGCCGGTGCGCGGGGCGTGGATGACCTGGCCACCGCCCACGTACAGGGCGACGTGGCTGCCACCGTTGTAGATGATCAGGTCGCCGGGCTGGGCGTTGGCGATGTTGGTGCCGACCCGGGTGCCCGCATTGGCCTGCTCCTGCGAGGTGCGCGGCAGCGAGACACCCGCCTGGGCGTACGCCCAGCCGGTGAGGCCGGAGCAGTCGAAGGTGCTCGGCCCGGTGGAGCCGTACTTGTACGGGGAGCCGAGCTTGGACTCCGCGGCCGCGATGGCCGCGGCGGCGCGCGAGCCGGCCTGGGCGGTGCTCGGCGCCGGAGCGGAGGCGGCGGGAGCCTTGGCCGCGGGGGCCGAGGTGTCCTGCTTGGCACTCATGTCGGTGCGGGCGGCGTCGCGCGAGGCCCGGTCGGCCTCGGCCTTCGCGGCAGCCTTGGCGGCTTCGGCCTTGGCCTTCGCCTCGGCGGCGGCCTTGGCCTCGGCGGCGCGCAGCGCCTCGCGCTCCTGCTCGGTCAGCGTGTTGAGGAGCTCCTGGGCCTTGGCGAGCTTGCTCTGGATCTCCTCCTTGCTCGCCCTGAGCTGCTGGGTGGTGCCGTCCAGCTCGGCGAGCTTGGCCTGCGCCTCGCCCTTGTCCTGGTCGAGCTTGCGCTGCTGCTCCTGGAGCTGCTTCAGGGCGTCGCTCTGCGAGCTGCCGACCTGGTTGAGCGAGCCGGCCTGGTTCAGGAAGTTGTCCGGGCTGGTGGAGAGCATCAGCTGGACGGTCGGCGAGATGCCGCCGTTGCGGTACTGCTCGGCCGCGAGCTCGGCCAGGCCGCCCTGGAGCTCGGTCACCTCGGACTGCTGACGGGCCACCTTGTCCTGGAGCTCGCCGACCTGCTTCTGCAGTTCCTGCTGCTTGACCTGCGCACCGTTGTACTTGTCGGTGGCGACCTCGGCCTGCTCGTTGAGCTGGTCGACCTGCTCCTTGACCTGGTCCTTGGTGGGCGTCGGGTCGGCGTGCGCACCGGACTGCGCGGAGATCGCGACGGCGGCGGCAGCGGCCGCGGTCATGATCGACACACGGGTGCGACTGGCAGGCTTGGGACGACGATGGGACGCCACGAAGGCGGGCTCCTTCTTCCTACGTCCGCCTACCGGGTGAGCTGACGGGTTCGGGCTGGAAGAGACGCCCTACGACGCCTCACCGTCCGCTCCCGCGGCCGGCCTGGCGCCGATTCACCCCGAGGAACATGGTTCCCCGGCTCCGGTCCACAGCACCCCCGCAGGGGCTTCCCCGTAGGGCAGGCGAGCTGCCCCGCTGCTTCACGGACTCGGCGGTAACCCCCGCCGCCACCCGGGATGGGTGATCGACTGTGCGGTGGTTCAGGGCCTGACCCTAGTAACGAAACCGTGATCCGTTCAAATCCTTGTCAGTAAAAAGTCTGAATGACGCCGTAGCATTCCGGGGAATCTGACCATGTGTGATCACGCACCCACTCAGAGCTGACTGATTCTCACCATGTGGCCACCGACACCCGACCGGGGTGACCCAGATCACAGTGCCCCGACTCCGGGGGCCGGGCGTGTCGGAAGACCGGGATGACCGGTGATGTGGCGAGCAGGCAGCAAATGTCCGGATTGGACGAGTTGCTGGCGGAAGGTCAGGGCGGGCGGTCAGACCCGGCGGATGCTGTTGATCTGCATCGCGTCCGCCTTCATCACCTTGACCACGTCACCGGTGTGCGGCGCGTGCACCACCAGACCGTTGCCGATGTACATACCGACGTGGCTGCGGTCCGGGCGGTAGATGATCAGGTCGCCCGGCTGGGCCTCGGCCAGCGAGGGCACCCGGGCGCCGACGTTGCCCTGCGCCTGCGAGGTCCGCGGCAGCGAGACACCCGCCTGCGAGTACGCCCACACCATCAGGCCGGAGCAGTCGAAGGTGCTCGGCCCGGTGGCGCCCCAGACGTACGGGGAGCCCTGCTTGCTCATCGCCTTGGCGACGGCCGTCCCGGCGTAGCCGGCGGCCTGCGGCAGGGCCGTCAGGTCGGCGCGGGTGGAGTCGCGCGAGGCGCGGTCCTGCTGCTGCTGGGCCTGCTGCAACGCGGCCCGGTCGGCGGCGCTGAGCGAGTTCAGCAGCGCCTGGGCGTCCTTCAGCTTCGTGTTGACGTCGGTCTTGGCCTGGTTCAGCTCCTTGGTGGTGCTGTCCAGGGTGGCCAGTACGGCGGCCGCCTCGATCTTCTGCTGGTCCAGGCGGCGCTGCTGGTCCTGAAGGCCCTTGAGCGCGTCGGTCTGGGTCGTGGTGGCCTGCTGGACGCTGGAGGCCTTCTGCAGGTAGCCGTCCGGGTCCGAGGCCAGCATCAGCTGGACGGAGGGGTCGATGCCGCCGGTGCGGTACTGCTCCGCCGCGACCTCGGCCAGGCCCACCTGAAGCTGGGTCATCTGGTCCTGACTGCGGGCCACCTGGTCCTGGAGCTGGTCCGACTGCTTGCGCAGCTGGTCCGCCCGCTCCTTGGCGCCGTTGTACTTCTCCGCCGCCTGCTCCTGCTCCTCGTTCAGCTGGTCGATCTGGGCCTTGACCTCCTCCTTCTTGGAGGGGTTCGGCGCAGCGTGGGCACTGACCTGGGCGGAGAGGGCGACCGCGGTCGCTGCGGCAGCGGTGAGCACGGTCACCCGTGCACGGCTCGGCTGCTTCGGACGGCGGTGGGAGGCCAAGGGACCGGCTCCTTCTTCCTGCGGGCTCGCCCGATCGGGTGAGTATCCGGAAAATAGGTTTGACGCCAGACCCTAGTGAAGATCACAGCATTCCGCCACTCCCCTCCGGGCACCAGGTTGACGCCGAAACCCCGAATTCACGCGATCCACACAGCGCCGTCATCCGTCCGCCAACGAGCCCGTGACCATGCGGACCCCACGCCGCCGACCGGGTGTCAACCGGCCCTCAGGGCCGGGCCAGCCGGTTGAGCAGCAGAATCGACGCCACCGGCCGCGCCCCGGCCTTGCGTACGCCGTCGGCGACCTCCCGGTCGGTGGAGACCACCACCACCGGCCGCCCCTGCGGCTCGGCCCGCACCAAACGCCGGATCAGTTCGTCCGCGGTCTCCCCCGTACGGCTGAACCGCACCCGCACCCCACGCGGCGGCGCCATGATCACCGGGACGTCCAGGTCCTGCCCGTCGAAGACACAGGTGACCTCCGCCTGGGTCCGCTGGGCCAGCATCGCCAGGCCCCCCAGCAGCCTGATCCGCTGCTGCTCCAGCGGCAGCGCCGGATAGCCGGTCTTGGTGACGTTGTAGCCGTCCACCACCAGGTGCACCTGCGGGATCGCCAGCAGCTGGTCCAGCAGCGCCGGGTCGTCCTCCGCCAGCGCCCGCCTGGCCACGTCGTGCGGCGAGGCCGAGCCCGGCACCACCGCCTCCACCAGGTCCGCCGGGTGGAGCTGAGTCACCGGCAGGGCCAGCTCACGCTGCAGCCCCTGGGCCGACTGCAGGACGGTGTCCAGCAGCAGCCGCAACCGCATGTCCTCCACGCTGCGACCCTCACGGGCCGAGCGCCGGCCCTGCTCGACGGCCGTCTCCAGCTCCGAGACCCGGTGCCTGAGCCGGCGGGCCTCCGCCTCCGCGGCGCTGCGCTCGACGGCCGCCGCCGAGCGCGCCGCCTCCAGCTCGCCGGTCAGCTTGCGCGCCTGCGCCTGCGCCCGGCGGGTGTCACTCTCCAGCGAACGCACCTTCTTGCGCAGCGATTCGGCCTCCTTGCGCACCCCCTCGGCCTCGGCCCGCTGCCGTTCGAGATCCGCCCGCGCGGAGGCCCGTAGCTCGGCCAGCTCCTGCTGGAGCTTCTCGGCCAGCCGGGTCGCCTCGGCGGCGGCGCCCTCCACCCCGGCCCGCTCGGCCTGCTCCCCGGCCTCGGCCACCAGCCTGGTCCAGCCCGGCTGGCGCAGCAGGTACGCGGCGGCGGCGACGTCCATCGGGTCGGCCGCGCTCGGCACGCTCCCGGCCTCCAGGGCCTTCACCAGGTCGGGCTGACCCAGCCGCAGCCGGTCCGCTATACGGAGCCGGAACGCCGGCTCGGACTCCAGCGCGGCGGCCAGCGCGGTGGCCGCGTACTTGGCCCGCCGGGCCGGCGTGAACTTGGCGTACTGACGCAGGGACTGCGGGAGTTCGGCCGCGGGCAGCCCGCCGAGCGCGTCGGCGGCGATGCCCACCACCCGACGGCGTACACCCTCCGGCAGCGGCCGGTCCAGCTGTTCGGCCGGCCGGCCCTCCTCGCCGGCGTCCGGCGCGGCCGAGGTCTGCTCTCCGGCCGGGGCGGCCCCGACCGCGTCCGGGGCCTGCCCGTCCACAGCGGGCGGCTGCCCCTGCGGTCCGGCGGGCTCCCTCGCTGCGTCGTCCACCACGTCCTCGGCTCCGATCCTGTTCTGCGGGGTGCTCACGGCCTACTGCCGCTGCCCTGAAACCCACCGCTCTCTGCAATTGTCCCGTGTACCGTGCCCCACCCCGCGCCACGCCACACACCCGCGGACCGGGGCCACCGCGGCGCGCACACCACGCACGGGGCCCCGGTACCCGCGCGGGACGGCGCTCTCAGCCCTGCTCGGCGCCGTCGGCCTGCGCGGCCTCGGCCCCGGGCCT
This sequence comes from Kitasatospora sp. NPDC050543, assembly GCF_044457565.1. Taxonomy (NCBI): domain Bacteria; kingdom Bacillati; phylum Actinomycetota; class Actinomycetes; order Kitasatosporales; family Streptomycetaceae; genus Kitasatospora; species Kitasatospora sp. NPDC050543. Next base: position 67,198 of record NZ_JBITGZ010000013.1, read on the forward strand.
GTCCACCAGCTCCACCTGGTCCACCGCGTTGCACCAGCGGCAGCGCACCGACTCGACGCTCTCGCTGAGCACCTCGGTCTCCTCCACCTTGGACTCGCCGGCCAGGTCGAAGTGCAGGAAGTCGATCACCCGTGCGGTCCGGGTGACATCGAAGCGGGTCAGGTTGCCGCACAGGGTGCAGCGCCAGCGGGTCTCAGCGGTAAGGGCGGGGACGGTCATCGAAGGTCCTCTCGGGCGGTTCCCTGATCCGGTCGGGAGGCGCTCCCCCCGGACCCCGGCATCGGCGGCGGGAGGCGGGAATGCCCGCGCCAAGCCTATTGCCTGGTCCCCGGCCGCCGGCCACCGGTACAGAACTCCCCCGCCGGGTAACCCACTCGCAGTACGCTCCGGTGTCGCCGGCGCCCCGCCGAGGAATGCTCCCCGCATGGCGCTCCCGGTCCTCGACCGCACCGGTACGCAGGACGGCCGCCCCGCCGCACCCCTGCCGATGGTCTGCTACGCCCTGATCGCCCTCAACGCCCTGGTCTTCCTGCTCGGCCCGGCGGCCGGCCTCAACCCGCTGTACGGCACCGGCCAGGCCCGCATCTGCGCCGAGCAGCGCTACGAGCAGCGCTGGGGCGTCATCCCCGCCGAGCTGCTCGACCAGCACCCGCTGACCGCCGACCGGCTGGCCGCCACCGAACCGCCGGCGCCCGGCTGCCCGCTCTCCGCCACCCCCGGCAAGATCCCCGCACTGTCGGTGCTCAGCTCGCTCTTCCTGCACGGCGGCTGGCTGCACCTGCTGGGCAACCTGCTCTTCCTCTACGTCTTCGGCGCCGGCGTCGAAGGGCGGCTGGGCCGGGTGCGGTTCCTCCTCTTCTACCTCGCCGCCGGCAGCCTCGCCACCTACGGCTACGCACTGGCCGAGGTGGGGTCCGCCGAGTCCACCCGGGTCCTGATCGGGGCCTCGGGCGCGATCGCCGCCGTCCTCGGCGGGTACCTGCGGCTCTACCCGAGGGCCCGGGTCACCACGCTCGTCCCGCTGCTGCTCTTCCTGCCGCTGCGATTCCCCGCCTGGCTGGTCCTGGGGCTCTGGTTCGCCCTCCAGTGGTGGGCCGTCCGCTCCGCCGGCCCCGGCGTGGCCTACCTGGTGCACGTCATCGGCTTCACGGTGGGCTTCCTGGTCGCCTGGACGGCCTACGCCCGGCCCCCGAGACGCGCCGACTGACGAGTACTACGCTGGCGGCACCCCGCCACCCGTCGCCGGCCACCGTCAAGGGGGCGCAGCTGTGCGACACGCACTTCCAGGAGCTGAAGAGTGATCACCGCCATCGTCCTGATCAAGACCAGTGTCGACCGCATCCCGGAGATCGCCGAGGCGATCGCGTCCATCGACGGCGTCAGCGAGGTCTACTCGGTGACGGGCGGCTACGACCTGGTGGCGATGGTCCGGGTGCGCAAGCACGACGACCTCGCCGAGGTGATCCCCGGCCGGCTGAACAAGGTCCCGGGCGTGGCGCACACCGAGACCCAGATCGCCTTCCGCACCTACTCCCAGCACGACCTCGAAGCCGCCTTCGCCCTCGGCCTCGACGAGTAGGGCCGGCCCCCGCCACGGCTCCGTGAGCCGAGCCCCGGAAATCAGGCGGGCCGAGCCCCGGAAACCGCTGTATCGGCGACGCAGCGGCCGCCCTCGTTGCGGTAGGTCCACGCCGCGCCGTCCGTGACCAGCTCGCGGACGGCGCGCAGGAAGCGCTCCAGGTGCTCGTCGGGGGTGCCGGCGCCGAAGCTGACCCGGATCGCGTTCAGGCTGCGCTCGCCGGGCAGCGACGGCTCGGGCGCGCCGCACTCGGAGGGTGTGGCCTCCTCGCCGCCCAGCAGGGTGCGCACCAGCGGGTGGGCGCAGAACAGCCCGTCGCGTACGCCGATCCCGTACTCGGCGGAGAGCGCCGCCGAGAAGTGCGAGCTGTTCCAGCCCTGCACCACGAAGGAGAGCACGCCGACCCGGGCGGAGTCGGCGCCGAACAGGCTGAGCTCCTTGACCTCGGGGATGTCGGCGAGCCCGGCCTTGAGGCGGGCGATCAGCTGCTGCTCGCGGGCCTCCAGGGCGTCGAAGCCGGCCTCGCTCAGGGCCCGGCAGGCCGAGGCCAGCGCGTAGGCGCCGATCACGTTCGGCGAGCCGGCCTCGTGCCGGGCCGGGCCGTGGTTCCACTCGACCGCGACCGAGCCGTCGGCCTCGCGGGCGACGGTCCGGGTGGCGCCGCCGCCGGCCAGGTAGGGCTCGGCGGCGTCCAGCCAGTCGCTGCGGCCGGCGAGGACGCCCGCGCCGAAGGGGGCGTACAGCTTGTGTCCGGAGAAGGCGACCCAGTCCACGCCGAGCTCGCGCACCGAGACCCGGTGGTGCGGGGCGAGCTGGGCGGCGTCCAGGACGACCCGGGCGCCGTGGCGGTGGGCGGCCTCGGTGAGTTCGGCGACCGGCCACAGCTCGCCGGTGACGTTGGACGCGCCGGTGACGCAGAACAGCTTGGGGCCCTCGGGGGCACCCGCGAGCGCCTCCTCCAGCGCCGCGACGGCCTCGGCGTGCGAGCGCGGGGCCCGCAGGAAGTCGACCGTCAGTCCGGTACGGCGCCAGGGCAGCAGTGAGGCGTGGTGCTCGGTCTCGAAGACGAGGACCCGGGTGCCGGGCGGCAGGGCGCTCGCCAGCAGGTTGAGCGAGTCGGTGGTGGCGCGGGTGAAGACCACCTGGTCGTCCTCGCGCAGGTCGAGGAACTCCTCGACGGTGCGCCGGCTCTGCTCGAACAGGTCGGTGGAGAGCTGGGAGAGGTAGCCGGCCCCGCGGTGCACGCTGCCGTAGTAGGGGGCGTACGCGGCGACGTCGTCCCAGACCCGCTGGAGCGCCGGGGAGCTGGCGGCGTAGTCGAGCGCGGCGTAGGTGACCTTCTCGCCGCTGACGAGCGGGACCTGGACGTCGTGTCCGAGGACGGCGAGCGGGGCGCAGAGGTCGGTCGAGATCACGGACATGGGGATGCACTCCTCTGAGGTCAGGACCCCGGGAGTGCTGGTATGCCGGTGGTCCGCGCTTGCCACGCGGACGGTTCGCCACGTGACCCGGTCCTCACCCAGGGCACCCCGCCACGGACGGAGGGTTGCCGGACAGCAAGCTGGGGCTTGTCGCTGTCACTCATGACCTGGCGAAGACTCTAGACACGCGTGCGCGAAGCGGTCAAACGGCATTCCGGCATTCGGACGCTCCGACACTCGGACACTCGGACGCGCGAGAGGCCCGCGGAGTGCTCCACGGGCCTCTGACGGTACGTCGACGGCGGCGTCGGCCACCGCCCGACAGCTCAGGCGCGGCTGGTCGCCTCCGCCCAGTGCTTCAGTACGGACTGCGCGGCGCCGGAGTCGATCGCGGCCGCGGCCCGCTCGATGCCCGCCGCGAGCTGCTCCGCCAGCGGCGCGTCGGTGAGGTCCAGCGCGACCAGCGCGGCGGCGGTGTTGAGCAGCACGGCGTCGCGCACCGGGCCCCGCTCGCCGGCGATCAGGCGGCGGGCGACATCGGCGTTGTAGGCGGCGTCGGCCCCGCGCAGGGCCTCGATGCCGACCAGCTCGATGCCGACCTCACGCGGGTCGAAGGAGGTCTCGGTGACGGCGCCGTCGCGCACCACCCAGACCCGCGAGGTGGTGGAGATGGTCAGCTCGTCCAGGCCGTCGTCACCCCTGAACACGAGTGCGGTGGAGCCGCGGCGGGCGAGCACGCCGGCGATCAACCCGGCGAGCCGGGTGTCGAAGCAGCCGACGGCGTGCGCGGTGACGCGGGCCGGGTTGGTCAGCGGGCCGAGGATGTTGAAGGCGGTGGGCACGCCGAGGTCGCGCCGGGCCGGGGCGGCGTGCCGCATCGCGGGGTGGAACTTCGCCGCGAAGCAGAAGGTCAGGCCGACCTCCTCGGCGACCTCCGCCACCCGCCGGGCGGAGAGGTCCAGGGCGATGCCCAGCTTCTCCAGCACGTCGGAGGAGCCGCTGGCCGAGGAGGAGGCCCGGTTGCCGTGCTTGACCACCTTGGCGCCGGCGGCCGCCGCGACGATCGCCGACATGGTGGAGATGTTCACGGTCTTGGCCCGGTCACCGCCCGTGCCGACGACGTCCACCGCCGGGCCGGGGATGTGCAGCGGCTCGGCGTGCGCGTACATGGCCTCGACCAGGCCGGAGATCTCGTCGACCGTCTCGCCCTTGGCCCGCAGCGCGACCACGAAACCGGCCACCTGGACGGGGGTGGCCTCGCCGCTCATGATCCGGTCCATCGCCCAGGCGGTGTCGCCCTGGGTCAGGTCCTCGCCCTTCAGCAGCGCCGACAGGAGATCCGGCCAGGTGCGGACCACCTGCGCGGGGTCGTTGCCGCCGTTCGCAGGGTTCACGTTCACCATGGCTGACTCCAGCTCTCGAATCGGTTCACCGACAGGGATGGAGTCAGCCTATCCAGCGGTGCGCGGCCCGAGGGCGGTCCTCTCCCCTACTTCTCTAGTACTGAGACGCGCACCGGCCCGGGCACGCCCCGTACAGGGGAGAGGACGCGGCGTGGACGGCCGCCGCCGGCCCGCCCTCAGTGGGTGGCGGGTGTCCGCCCCGCGATCCGGCCCCGGAGCAGGGCCGCGACGGCCTCGGCCAGCGCCACCGGGTCCACGGGGTGGGAGATCGCGGCGTCGGCCCGGCTCCAGGCCGCCAGCCAGGAGTCCTGCGGACGGCCGATCAGCACCAGCACGGGTGGGCAGCCGTAGATCTCGTCCTTGAGCTGGCGGGCCAGGCCCAGCCCGCCGGCCGGCACCGCCTCGCCGTCCAGGATGCAGAGGTCCACGCCGCCCTTCTCCAACGCCCGGAGTACGGCGGGTGTGGTCGCGCACTCCAGATAGCGCAGCTCGGGCAGATCCTCGGCCGGGCGCCGGCCGAGGGCCGTCAGCACCTGCTCGCGGGTGTTGCGGTCATCGCTGTAGACGAGGACGGTGAGCGTCTCGTCGGTCGTGTGCGCCATGGGCCCTGCTCCCTCAGATGTGATCCGGACCACGTCCACCACCTCCGGATGCTACTCCCGATCACTGCGCGCGGTGGCCCTACGGCGCGATCTCGCTCAAGCCGCCGCGCTGGGCCCTCACCCGCCCGGAGGACAGCACGTCACCCTCGCGCGCACAGACCACCCGTACGGCCGACCCGCTAGCCCATCGCGGACCCCGGCCGGCGGTGCGACACGCAGGGCAAAGGAGTGCTCAGGGCGGCGCACGCGGGCTGGGGCACCCCAAAGAACCGTCAGAAAACGGACATAGCCGCGCCGACCCGCCCGCCGGGCGCCCTCTCGGCCCTCAACAGGGCATACCGCACGCACCGGACACTCCGAGGGACACCCCCCGGCGTGAAGACGGAATAAGGGACCGACATAATGTCCGTCGTGGCGACAGCAACAGCAGTAGAAACCGGGCACGCGCACGGATCGGTCAACCGGCCGAACATGGTCAGCGTCGGAACGATCGTCTGGCTGAGTTCCGAGTTGATGTTCTTCGCGGCCCTCTTCGCGATGTACTTCACGCTCCGCTCCGTCAAGGGGCCGGAGTTCTGGGCCGAGAAGGCGCACGCCCTGAACGTGCCCTTCTCGTCCGTCAACACCACGATCCTGGTGCTCTCCTCACTCACCTGCCAGCTCGGCGTGTTCGCCGCCGAGCGCGGGGACGTGAAGAAGCTCCGCTCGTGGTTCATCATCACCTTCGTGATGGGCGCGATCTTCATCGGCGGGCAGATCTTCGAGTACACCGAGCTGGTCAAGACGGACGGCCTGACGCTGTCCTCCGACCCGTACGGCACGGTGTTCTACCTGACCACCGGCTTCCACGGTATGCACGTGACGGGTGGTCTGATCGCCTTCCTGCTGGTCCTGGGACGGACGTACGCGGCCAAGCGCTTCACTCACGAGCAGGCCACGGCCGCGATCGTGGTGTCGTACTACTGGCACTTCGTCGACGTCGTCTGGATCGGCCTGTTCGCGACCATCTACCTGATCAAGTAACCAGCTGATCAGGTCGCTGGCCGCCGGCCAGGGGGGCGCCCTCACCTGCGTCGCCCTTCAGCCGGTGACGACGCACCCAACCGACCGACCGCGCGCGCAGCCCTAGACAGGCGGCCTGCAGTGCCGGCCAGACCGGCCGCCGGGCGCACCCACCAGTCGACCAGATCCTGACACCGGGGTTATTCCGTGAAAAAGCTCTCCGCACGACGGCGCCACCCACTGGCGGCGCTGGTCGTCCTACTTCTCGCCCTGGCGGCCACCGGGGGGCTGTACGCCGCGTTCGCGCCCGCCGAGAAGGCCCAGGCCGACACCACCGCGCAGTCGCTCGCGATCGATGAGGGCAAGAAGCTCTTCGCCGTCGGCTGCTCCTCCTGCCACGGTCTGAACGGCCAGGGCAGCAGCGACGGTCCGAGCCTGGTTGGCGTCGGCTCCGCCTCGGTCGACTTCCAGGTCGCCACCGGCCGCATGCCGGCCCAGCAGCCCGGTGCCCAGGTGCCGGCCAAGAAGAACATCTACAGCCAGGGCGAGATCGACCAGCTGGCCGCCTTCGTGGCCTCGCTCGGCCCCGGCCCGGTGACGCCGACCGAGGAGCAGTACAGCTCGACCAACCCGGACGACGTGTCCAAGGGCGGCGAGCTGTTCCGCACCAACTGCGCTCAGTGCCACAACTTCGCCGGCAAGGGTGGTGCCCTGACCCAGGGCAAGTACGCCCCCTCGCTGGAGGGTGTGGACGCCAAGCACATCTACGAGGCCATGCAGACCGGCCCGCAGAACATGCCGTCGTTCCCGGACACCACCATGCCCGAGGAGCAGAAGAAGCAGATCGTGGCCTTCGTCCGCCACACCAACGATGAGCCCAACCCCGGCGGTCTCGCCCTGGGCAGCCTCGGTCCCGTGACCGAGGGCCTGTTCGGCTGGATCTTCGGCCTCGGCGCACTCATCGCGGTCGCGATCTGGGTCGCCGCCCACACCACCAAGGCCAAGAAGTCATGAGCCACGACATGTCAGAAGAGAAGCTCCCGGAGTCGCACGGCTCCGCTGGGCACAACGAGGTCGCCGTACACGGTGACCCGTTCGCCGACCCGGGCCTGCCGGCCCACGAGCCGCGTCGTACCGACATCGACGAGCGGGCCGCCAAGCGCGCCGAGCACCAGGTCTCGCTGATGTTCGTCGTGTCGATGCTCGCCACCGTGGGGTTCATCGCCTCGTACGTGGCCATCGACCCCGACCGGATCGTCTTCATCTGGCCGCTCGGCAAGGTCAGTGCGCTGAACTTCGCCCTGGGCATGACCCTCGGCGTGGCGCTGTTCTGCATCGGCGCGGGCGCGGTCCACTGGGCCCGCACCCTGATGTCCGACCACGAGCTGCCCGCCGAGCGTCACCCGATCGAGGCCGACGACGAGGTCCGCGCGGACGTCATCGAGCAGTTCAGGACCGGCGCCGCCGAGTCCGGCTTCGGCCGCCGCAAGATGCTCCGCAACACCCTGATCGGCTCGATGGCGCTCGTCCCGCTGTCCGGTGTGGTCCTGCTGCGCGACCTGGGCCCGCTGCCCGAGGACAAGCTCCAGCACACCGGCTGGGACCTCGCGACCCCGGCCAAGCCGATCGCGCTCATCAACATGAACACCGACGAGCGCATGAAGGCCGAGGACATCGCGGTCGGCTCGCTCACCTTCGCCAAGCCCTTCGGGCTGCGGGAGGACGCCGAGGACTTCCAGCAGGCGATCGCCAAGGACGCGCTGATGCTCGTCCGGATCGCGCCGGAGAACATCAAGGACAGCGACTCCCGCGAGCTCGGTTTCGAGGGGATCCTGGCCTACTCCAAGATCTGCACCCACGTCGGCTGCCCGATCAGCCTGTACGAGCAGCAGACCCACCACGCGCTGTGCCCGTGCCACCAGTCGACCTTCGACCTGTCGGACGGCGCCCGCGTGATCTTCGGCCCGGCCGGCCACCCGCTGCCGCAGCTGAAGATCACCACTGACGAAGAGGGCTTCCTGGTCGCCACCGGCGACTTCGCGGAGCCCGTCGGCCCGAGTTTCTGGGAGCGCGCATGAGTGCCGCGAGCAGCGCCACCTCCGGCGCCAACAAGCCGGCCAGCACCCGGGCCAAGCCCGCCAACAAGGCGGAGGCCGCAGCGGACTGGGCGGACGGCCGGCTGGGGATCTACTCCCTCGCCCGGGCCAACCTGCGCAAGATCTTCCCGGACCACTGGTCCTTCATGCTCGGTGAGATCTGCCTCTACACCTTCATCATCATCATCCTGACGGGCGTCTACCTGACGCTCTTCTTCAAGCCCAGCATGGGCGAGGTCGTCTACGACGGCACGTACATGCCGCTGCGCGGGATCCGGATGTCGGAGGCGTACGCCTCCACGATGAACATCAGCTTCGAGATCCGCGGCGGTCTGCTGATCCGTCAGATCCACCACTGGGCCGCGCTGGTCTTCGTCGCCGCGATGCTCGTGCACATGATGCGCGTGTTCTTCACCGGCGCGTTCCGCAAGCCGCGCGAGGTCAACTGGGTCTTCGGCTTCCTGCTGCTGGTCCTCGGCATGTTCGACGGGTTCTTCGGCTACTCGCTCCCCGACGACCTGCTCTCCGGCACCGGTATCCGCTTCATGGAAGGCGCGATCCTCGCCGTCCCGCTGGTGGGCACCTACGTCCAGATGTTCCTGTTCGGCGGCGAGTTCCCCGGCACCGACATCGTGCCGCGGTTCTTCACCATCCACGTGCTGCTCATCCCGGGCATCATGCTGGGCCTGCTGGTGGCGCACCTGATCCTGGTCTTCTACCACAAGCACACCCAGTTCGCGGGCCCCGGCCGCACCGAGAAGAACGTCGTCGGCATGCCGCTGATGCCGGTCTACATGGCCAAGGCCGGTGGCTTCTTCTTCCTGGTGTTCGGTCTGATCGCCGCCATCTCGGCGATCGCCACCATCAACCCGATCTGGGCGTACGGCCCGTACCGCCCCGACCAGGTGTCCACGGACGCCCAGCCGGACTGGTACATGGGCTTCTCCGAGGGTCTGATCCGCGTCATGCCGGGCTGGGAGATCCGGGCCTGGGGCCACACCCTGAACATGGGTGTCTTCGTGCCGCTGATGATCTTCCCGCTGGTGCTGGTCGCGATCGCGGTCTACCCGTTCATCGAGTCCTGGATCACCGGGGACAAGCGCGAGCACCACATCCTGGACCGCCCGCGCAACGCCCCGGTCCGCACCGCCCTCGGTGCGGCCTGGATCAGCGAGTACCTGGTGCTGCTGGTCGGTGGTGGCAACGACCTGTTCGCCACCCACCTGCACCTGTCGATCAACGACATCACGTACTTCGTCCGGGTCGGCTTCTTCGTGGTGCCGGTCCTGGTCTTCGTGATCACCAAGCGCTGGTGCCTCGGCCTCCAGCGCCGCGACAAGGACAAGGTGCTGCACGGTCGCGAGACCGGCGTCATCAAGCGCCTGGCGCACGGTGAGTTCGTCGAGGTGCACGCCCAGCTCCCACAGGACAAGCTGTTCAAGCTCACCGCCCACGAGCAGCCGCAGCCGATCGAGCTGCCGGCCGAGGTGGACGAGAACGGCGTCGCCCGCAAGACCGGGGTCCTGGACCGCACCCGCGCCAAGCTCTCCCAGGGCTTCTACGGCGAGGGGGCCCAGATCCCCAAGCCCACCACCGAGGAGCACCACGAGATCACCAGCGGCCACGGCCACCACTGATCGCGTAGCGAGACTCGCAAGCGGCGAACCCCGCCCGGCACCGCGCCGGGCGGGGTTCGCCGCTTTCGCGCGCTCCCGGCCCTGGACGCGGGGTGGGAGTGCGGCGGCGGCGCGGCAGAATGGGGGTGAGTGAGCGACCACCCGTCAGGAGTCCCTGTGCAGCTGTCCGTAGACAACACCTCCGCCACTCCCCCGTACGAGCAGATCCGCTCGCAGATCGCCGAGCGGGCCCGTAGCGGGGAGCTGCCGACCGGCCTGAAGCTGCCCACCGTACGGGCGCTGGCCGAGCAGCTCGGGCTGGCGGCGAACACCGTGGCGCGTGCGTATCGGGAGCTGGAGGCCGACGGGGTGGTGGAGACCCACGGCCGGCGCGGCACGCTGATCGCGGCCACCGGGGACACCGCCCACCGGCTGGCGGCGGCCGCCGCCGCCGAGTACGCCGAGCGGGTGCTGCGGCTGGGGCTGCCCCCGGCGGACGCGCTGGCCGCCGTGGAGAACGCGGTGCGACTGGCGTACCCGGCCGGCTCCTGACGAGCGACGGCGGCCGGAGCCGGCCGGACGGCCCAGCGGCCGGGGAACGAGCGGCTGCCGGCGGCCACGACCCGCCTGCCGAGCCCGCTCAGAGCTGCGGCAGTAGCACCGCGGCCGAGGCCGCCGCCGATGCGCTGTCCGCCGTGCTGACGGGGCTCCCGGCGGCGCTGTGGCCCAGCCAGTCCGTCCAGGTGACGTTCCAGTCCCCGAAGCCGTTGCCGAACGGCTCCATGCCCACGCCCAGGCTGTTGACCACCTGGACGATGTCCCCGATGCGGGTCTGCTCGTAGAACCACTTGGCGTTCTCGGTGCTCATGCCGGTACAGCCGTGGCTGACGTTGTCCACCCCCTGCGAGCCGACCGACCAGGGCGCCGCGTGCACGTACTCGCCGCTCCAGGTGACCCTGGTCGCCCACTCCACCTGGAGGTCGTAGGACTCCTGGCTGCCGGCGGCTATCCCGATCGTCTCCCCGCTCATCCGGACCACCCGCTCCTGGCCGAGCACCACCTTGATGCCGTTGCGGGTGGAGAAGCCGGGCTTGCCGGTGGTCACGGGTATCGTCCGCACCACCTGGCCGTTGCGGCGCAGGGTCAGCTGGTGGGTGGCCGCGTCCACCACGGACTCGACCCGGTCCCCGGTGCGGAAGGCGAGCGTGGCGGGCGCGCCCCCGTAGAGCCCGTCGGCGATCCGGCTGCCCTCACCGTTGAAGGACAGCTTGACGTTCGCGTTGGCCGGCCAGTACTCCTGCGGACGGAAGTGCAGGTTCTTGCCGTCGACCCAGTACCAGCCGCCCGTCACGGCGGGCTGGGAGACCACCGTCAGGGACTGCTCCACCAGCTTGCGGGCCGCCGGGTCCTTGATCTCCTCGGAGAGCTGGACGGTGAGCGGCTGGCCGACCCCGTAGATGCCGCTGCCGGAGGAGTCCGGGCCGAGCTTGGCGGTGAGCAGACGCTGGGCGGCGACGGTGGTGAAGGAGGAGGTGGTCTCGCCGCGGCCGCCCTTGCCGTCGTCGGCGGCGATCCGCACGGCGTACACGGTGGCGGCCTTCAGCCGGCCGGTGGTGTGCCAGCTGCGCTGGTCGGCGGAGAGTTCGCCGGCGACGAGGTGCCCGTCGGGGCCGCTGACGGTGACGTCGGTGAGCTTGCTGCCCGACCCGGCGGTGACGGTGAACGGCTGGGACGGATCGACCTGGCCGGCGGCCGAGGTGTGCACCAGGGGTGCGGCGTCCACCGGCCGGGAGGACGTGACGCCGTCGTCGGTGCTGCCGCCGGAACAGGCGGCGAGGGGGGTCAGTACAACGAGGGCCAGCGAGATGCCGCTGCCTATGCCTGCTATGCCGCGCCTACCGGGCATGACCGCCTCCGAGGGTTCGCACGATTGATCAGATCGTAGGAACGTCGTACGAAGAAGCGACATCCGGGGGACCAGGCGTTACCCCAGTGGAGTGAGTCCACCACCCGTGCGCATGCAGCAGGGCCGGGCATCCCGTGCGGGATGCCCGGCCCTGTGCGATAGCCGTGCCGGGGAGGAGAACCTACTGGTTCTGGTCCTCGCCCCGGTAGAACTCGAACACCCAGCCGTACAGGCCGATCAGGATGATCGGGATCGACCAGTACAGCAGCCACCAGCCGAAGATCACACCGAGGAAGGCGAGCGCGCCGCCGATCCCGAGCGAGAGCGGCTGCCAGCTGTGCGGGGCGAAGAAGCCCAGCTCGCCGGCGTCGTCCGCGACCTCGGCCTCGGGGTTGTCACCGGCGCCGCTGTCCACCCGGCGGGCGGTGAAGGCGAGGTAGTACCCGATGAAGGCGCAGAGGCCGAAGGCCAGGAACAGCGCGGTGGTGCCGGCCGCCTCCAGACCCAGATCGCTGTGCGAGGTCCAGAGACCGTAGGTGATGGCCATCGCGAGGATGAAGACCGCGAAGCCCAGGAAGATCTTGCCCTGTTCCTTCATCAGGCGTCGCCGTCCTTCTTGCCCTTGCCCAGCTGCGGGTTGTCGTACTTGGCCGGGGTCACACCGGCGAAGTGCTTGGCCGGCTCACCGTGCGACTCCAGGTAGTCCAGCGCGGCGATCTCCGGGTGGTGCAGGTCGAACGCCGGGGATTCCGAACGGATACGCGGGAGCGTGAGGAAGTTGTGCCGCGGCGGCGGGCACGAGGTCGCCCACTCCAGCGAACGGCCGTAGCCCCACGGGTCGTCGACCTCGATCTTCTCGCCGTACTTGGCGGTCTTCCAGACGTTGTAGAGGAACGGCAGGATCGACAGACCGAGCAGGAACGAGCCGATGGTCGAGAAGCTGTTCAGCGTGGTGAAACCGTCCGAGGCCAGGTAGTCGGCGTAGCGGCGGGGCATGCCCTCGGCGCCGAGCCAGTGCTGGACCAGGAAGGTCGCGTGGAAGCCGACGAACAGCGTCCAGAAGGTGATCTTGCCAAGACGCTCGTCGAGCATCTTGCCCGTCATCTTCGGCCACCAGAAGTGGAAGCCGGCGAACATCGCGAACACGACGGTGCCGAAGACCACGTAGTGGAAGTGCGCCACGACGAAGTACGAGTCCGAGACGTGGAAGTCGATCGGCGGGGAGGCGAGCAGAACACCCGTCAGACCACCGAACAGGAAGGTGACCAGGAAGCCGATCGTCCAGAGCATCGGCGTCTCGAAGCTCAGGCTCCCCTTCCACATGGTGCCGACCCAGTTGAAGAACTTCACACCGGTCGGGACCGCGATCAGGAACGTCATGAAGGAGAAGAAGGGCAGCAGCACCTGTCCGGTGACGTACATGTGGTGCGCCCACACCGTCACGGACAGACCGGCGATCGCGATGGTGGCCGCGATGAGGCCGGAGTAGCCGAACATCGGCTTACGGCTGAAGACCGGGATGATCTCCGACACGATGCCGAAGAACGGCAGCGCGATGATGTACACCTCGGGGTGGCCGAAGAACCAGAAGAGGTGCTGCCAGAGCAGTGCGCCACCGTTGGCCGGGTCGAAGACGTGTGCTCCGAATTTCCGATCCGCCTCCAGCGCGAAGAGCGCGGCGGCGAGGACCGGGAAGGCCAGCAGGACCAGCACGGCGGTCAGCAGGACGTTCCAGACGAAGATCGACATCCGGAACATCGTCATGCCGGGGGCGCGCATGCAGATGATGGTGGTGATGAAGTTGACCGCACCGAGGATCGTGCCGAAGCCCGAGAAGGCCAGACCCATGATCCACATGTCGGCGCCGATGCTCGGCGAGCGGACGGCGTCGGAGAGCGGCGAGTACGCGAACCAGCCGAAGTCGGCCGCACCCTGCGGGGTGACGAAGCCGGCCACCGCGATGGTCGAACCGAACAGGTACAGCCAGTAGGCGAACATGTTCAGACGCGGGAACGCCACGTCGGGCGCGCCGATCTGGAGCGGCATGATCCAGTTCGCGAAACCGGCGAAGAGCGGCGTCGCGAACATCAGCAGCATGATCGTGCCGTGCATCGTGAACGCCTGGTTGAACTGCTCGTTCGACAGGATCTGGGTCCCGGGACGAGCCAGCTCGGCGCGCATGACGAGGGCGAGAATGCCACCGATCAGGAAGAAGGCGAACGAGGTACCGAGGTACAGCGTGCCGATCGTCTTGTGGTCGGTGGTGGTCAGCCACTTGATGATGGTGGAACCCGGCTTGCGGGTGCGCTGGCCCCCGCCGACCGTGACGGTGCCTCCGGATGCCCCGCCGGCGGCGGCGGGCTCGTTGAGGATGGTCACTTCTCACTTCCCATGGTCGTGATGCCCGAGGGCACCGCGCCGGTCTGCCCCTTGGCGCGCAGCAGCGCCAGGTGGTCGTCGTACTCCTTGCGGTCGACGACCTTGACGTTGAAGAGCATCCGGGAGTGGTCCTGGCCGCAGAGCTCGGCACACTTGCCCATGTAGGTGCCCTTGACGTTCGGGGTCACCTCGAACTTGTTGACCACGCCCGGCACGACGTCCATCTTCATCAGGAAGTTGACGGGCCAGAAGTCGTGGATGACGTCGCGCGAGGTGAGCACGAACTTCACCGACTCGTTGACCGGCAGGTAGAGGGTCGGCACCTGTTCGGGGGTGCCCACCTCGTACGCCGCGGTCTTGCTGGTCGGGTCGGGGTTCTCGGTGTTCTCGTAGTTGAACGCCCAGCTCCACTGGAAGCCGACCACGTTGATGGTGTGGTCCGGCTTCTCACTGGTGGAGATCAGACGCGACTCGTCGCGGGCGACGAAGTAGAAGAGCACCGACACGATGACGATGGGGACCGCGGTGTAGAGCGCCTCGATGGGCACGTTGTACCGGGTCTGCGGAGGGATCTGGATACCGGTGCGGCTGCGCCGGTGGAAGATCACGCTCCAGATGATCAGACCCCACATCAGTGCGCCCACTGCCAGAGCCGCAATCCAGGAGCCCTGCCACATGTGAAGGACCAGGGGTCCTTCCTCGGTGACGGGGCTCGGGAGGCCAAGCCTGGGGAGGTCGTTGGCCGAGCAGCCGGTAGCGGTCGCGATGACGAGGCCCAGTGCCAGCGCCTGAGGCAGCTTCCGCCGCATCGTGCGCCGCGGCGAGCGGTCGGAGCCGTTGGGACTCACGTAGCGCCTTCCCGAAGTCTCGCCCGCCTTCGCGTCGCCCCGAGGAGGGCTGTGAGCCTCCCCGGCGACCCGTCCACGGGCACGGTTTGAATGCTTATGCGGGCCAAACCCTACTCCAGCCTTATGCGCTGCTGACGGGCAGGTCCCGGTAACGCGCCGCCCGGCCACCCAATCAGGCCCCGCAAGGGTTGACGCGCAGGTCATGGCAGGCATTCGAGGCCCGTACGCCCGATCGGGGGATGACCCCGGGAGCACGGGTGACGGCCCGTCGGGCCAGGATGAATCGGACATTCGAGGTGATCGACTGACGCGTGGTGAGGCGGGGATACGGTGTCTGGTGTGTCCTACTTCGACGTGGCCTCCACCGCACCGCTTCATCCCGTCGCCCGGCAGGCGCTGAGCGCCGCGCTGGAGGAGGGGTGGGCCGACCCGGCGCGGCTGTACCGCACCGGGCGGCAGGCCCGGATGCTGCTGGACTCCGCCCGTGAGGGGGTGGCGCAGGTGCTGGGTGCCCGGGCGGACGAGATCTCGTTCACGGCGAGCGGGACGCAGGCCGTACAGCTGGGGATGCTGGGCGCGCTGTCCGGCAACCGTCGCAGGGGCTCCCACCTGGTGCACTCCGCCGTCGAGCACTCCAGCGTGCTGCACACCGCCGAGCGGCACGAGGCGGCCGGTGGCGAGGTCGGCGTGGTGCCGGTGGACCGGCTCGGACGGGTCTCCCCCGAGGGCTTCGCCGCCGCGCTGCGAGCCGACACCGCGCTCGCGGTGCTGCAGAGCGCCAACCACGAGGTCGGCACCCTCCAGCCGGTGGCCGAGGTGGCCGAGGCCTGCGCCGGCGTGCCGCTGCTCGTGGACGCGGCGCAGAGCGCCGGGCGGCTCGCCGTGCCGGGTGGCTGGTCGCTGCTGACCGCCAGCGCGCACAAGTGGGGCGGCCCGGCCGGCGTCGGGGTGCTGGCCGTGCGCAAGGGCGTGCGCTACGCCTCGCCGCTGCCCGCCGACGAACGGGAGGGCGGCCGGGTGCCCGGGTACGTCAACGTCCCCGCGATCGTGGCGGCCGCGGCCTCGCTGCGCGCCGTACGGGCGGAGGCGGAGCGGGAGAACGCCCGGCTGCACGCGCTGGTCGAGCGGATCAGGGCCCGGGTGCCGCAGCTGGTGCCCGAGGTGGAGGTGGTGGGTGACCCGGTCAACCGGCTGCCGCACCTGGTCACCTTCTCCTGCCTCTACGTGGACGGCGAGGTGCTGCTGACCGAACTGGACAAGGCGGGCTTCGCGGTCTCCTCCGGCTCCTCCTGCACCTCCTCCACCCTCACCCCGAGCCATGTGCTGGCGGCGATGGGCGTGCTGACCGAGGGCAACATCCGCCTCTCGCTGCCGTTCGGCGCCGCGGAGGAGGACGTGGAGCGCTTCCTGGCCGTACTGCCGGACATCGTCGCGGGCGTCCGGGCGCCGCTGGGGCTGAACCTGCCCGCGCCCGCCGGTGCCGCGCCGGCCGGGACCCTGGTGATCGACGCCCTCGGCAAGCGCTGCCCGCTGCCCGTCATCGAGCTGGCCAAGCACTTCGGTGAGGTACCGCCGGGCGGGCGGATCGCGGTGCTGGCGGACGACGAGGCGGCCCGGCTGGACATCCCCGCGTGGTGCGGGATGCGCGGGCAGGAGTACCTGGGCGAGGCCCCGGCCGCCGACTTCGGCGCCGACCGGGGCTCGGCCTACCTGGTGCGCCGCACGACCTGAGCCCGGCGTGGTGCGGCTGCCCCGCCGGGCCCGGGAGGGATTGGCGCCAGGACCGGTCCGGTCCTAGCGGACCAGGTGCGCGCGGACCTCGGCGGCCGCGCCGGGGCCGTACGCGGCCTCGAAGCGCTGCAGGAACGCCGGCGCGCGCAGCTCGTACTCCTGGGTGCCGACGGTCTCGATCACCAGGGTGGCCAGCATGCAGCCGAGCTGGGCCGAGCGCTCCAGGTCGAGGTCCCAGGACAGGCCCGCCAGGAAGCCGGCCCGGAAGGCGTCGCCCACGCCGGTCGGGTCGGTCTTGCGCTCCTCGGGCGCGCAGCCGACCTTGATGGTCGCCTCGCCCTTGCGGTCGATCCGGACGCCCTTGCTGCCCAGGGTGGTGATCCGGGTGCCGACCCGGGAGAGGATCTCGTCCGCGTCCCAGCCGGTCTTGCTCTCGATGAGCGCGGCCTCGTACTCGTTGGTGAACAGGTACGCGGCGCCGTCCACGATGTCGCGGATGTCGTCGCCCTCCAGGCGGGCCAGCTGCTGGGATGGGTCGGCGGCGAACGCGTAGCCCCTGGTGCGGCACTCCTGGGTGTGGCGGACCATCGCCTGCGGGTCGTCCGCGCCGATCAGGACGAGGTCCAGGCCACCGACCCGGTCGGCGACCGGCTTGAGCTCGATGTAGCGGGCCTCGGCCATCGCGCCGGTGTAGAAGGACGCGATCTGGTTGTGGTCCTCGTCCGTGGTGCACATGAACCGGGCGGTGTGCCGGGTCTCGGAGATGTGCACCGACTCGGTGTCCACGTTGTGGCGCTGGAGCCAGCTGCGGTACTCGGCGAAGTCCGCGCCGGTGGCACCGACCAGGATCGGGCGCAGGCCGAGCACGCCCATGCCGAACGAGATGTTCGCGGCCACGCCGCCACGGCGGATGTCCAGGGTGTCGATCAGGAAGGACAGTGACACCGTGTGCAGCTGCTCGGCGACCAGCTGGTCGGCGAAGCGGCCGGGGAAGGTCATCAGATGGTCGGTGGCGATCGAGCCGGCGACGGCGATACGCACGGGGTCTCCTCAGGGTGGCGGCCAGGGCCAGAAGCAGCGGGGCGAACCCACTTACGATACCGGTCCGCGGTGGAGGACGGGTCCAGGCCGCGTCCGCGGGGCCCGGGCGCGGACCCGGCGCGAGGGGGCAGGGCGGGGGCGCAGCGCCCCATCGTCGCTCGGTGCGGTCGAACGGGTACTACCTCCGGGTAGCTCTGGTGGGCGTCGGGCGGGCCGCCTAGGGTCGCTGACAGGGGGCGCGTGTGCGGCCCCCGTCCACGTCCGTGGCATCTGCGCCACGGCGCCGTGATCGGAGCGATGGCCGATGATGCCCAGTCAGCACCCCCTGCACGTGCCCGCCGCCCTGCGGGGCGACGCGGACCAGGACACCCTGGACGCGCTGGTGAGCTCCTCCCGCCGGCTCGGCCTGTTCTGGCCGCCGCTGGCCACCGGCCCCGAACCCGCCACGCCCGCCCCCATCGGCTTCTCGGTGCCGTCGGGCGCGCAGCGGCTGGTGGCGGGGATGTCCGAGTACGGCGGCTGACCGCCCGGGCGGCGGCCCGAGGGAACCGGACTCCTCCGGGGCACGTCGAACCGACGCGGTGGCGCCGGGGAGGCGACGCCGCTGAGCCTCGGGAGGATGTCAGTGATGGACGTAAAGACGATGGCCCGGCCGGCGGGGCGCGTTCGCGCGCGGCGGACGGCGGCGGTGGCGGGGCTGGTACTGGCGCTCGGCACGGTGGCGGCCTGCGGCAGCTCGGGTGGCCCGAGCGCGGGTTCGTCGCCGAGCCCGGTGGCGAGTTCGGTCGCCCCGAGCACCCCGGGGCAGCCGTCCACCGGCGCGAGCAGCGGCACGGCCACCACCGCGCCCTCGACGCCCGACCCGGGTGCCTCGGGCAGCGGGCCGACGCTGGTCCCGACGATGCCGGTGACGCCCATCCCGATCAAGCCGCCGACGGATCCAACGCCGACGCAGCCGGGCGAGCCGACCGACAAGCCGACCGGGCCCGGCATCGCGATCGGCGAGCCGGCGCCGGTGGCCCACAAGGCGGTCAGCTACCGGACCGACGGCAACAAGCTGACCGTCTGGTTCTACGGCGGGATCTGCGAGAAGTTCGGGCTGAAGACCGATGAGTCCAAGCCCGGCAGCGTGGAGATCCGGATCGTGCTGACCACCCCGATACCGGTGGGCACCAGCTGCCCGGCGCTCGCCAAGAAGCAGTCGGTCTCGGCCGAGCTGGACAAGCAGCTGATGGGCCGCGCGGTGGTGGACACCGGTACCGGTCAGCCGGTGCCGCTGGAGAGCGACCCGCAGGTCGGCCCGGGCGGCCCCGACGGCCCCGCCGGCCAGTAGCGGCACGGCAGCCGACGGCTGACTGACGGCTGACGGCTGACGGCTGACGGCTGACGGCTGACGGCCGGAGTCGGCGGCAACCAGCACGGCACGACGAAAGGCGGCCCCGGGGAGAACCCCGGGGCCGCCTTCGCGCGCTGCTCAGCAGAGGCCGCTGACTAGCTGAACGAGTCGCCGCAGGCGCAGGAGCCGGTGGCGTTCGGGTTGTCGATCGTGAAGCCCTGCTTCTCGATGGTGTCGACGAAGTCGACGGTCGCGCCGCCGAGGTACGGGGCGCTCATCCGGTCGGTGACGACCTTGACGCCGTCGAAGTCCTTGACGACGTCGCCGTCGAGCGAGCGCTCGTCGAAGAAGAGCTGGTAGCGAAGGCCCGAGCAGCCACCGGGCTGGACGGCGACGCGCAGCGCGAGGTCGTCACGGCCTTCCTGCTCCAGCAGGCCCTTCACCTTGGCCGCAGCGGCATCGGTAAGGAGCAGACCACTCTCGACGGTGGTCTCGTCCTGGACGGTCATCTGCTTACTCCCGGTCTTTGACGACGATCTGCCGCCAGTACCAACCAGCGGCCTCCCGGATTCATTTCCCGGGCGGTTCTTCTCTGGTGGACCGGGCAATGGGCCCGGACTCCACCTTCCCCATGCTCGCACACCACCGGGCCTCGGTCACCGACCGATCCGGACGAACCCACCCCACCGGGGCGCCCCGGCGGCCAGGATGGAGGCATGATCCTCCGCCGGGTCCAGGACACCGAGGCCGACGCACAGGCCGTGCTGGCGATAGGCCGCGCGGCGTTCCAGGGGCCGGACGCGCGCACGCCGGACGGGCTCCAGGGCCCGGCACCCGATCCGGTCGCCGGAGCCCGGCACCGGGCCAGGACCCGGCATCTGGTGCAAACCGACCCGGCCGGCTGCTGGATCGCCGAGCAGGACGGCGCGCCGGTCGGCACGGCCCTGTCGCTGCGCCGCGAGGGGGTGTGGATCCTGGCGCTGTTCGCGGTGCTCCCGTCGGCCCAGGGCAAGGGCGTGGGCCGGCTGCTGCTGGAGCGGGCCGCCACGCACGGGCGGGGCTGCCTGCGCGGGATGCTGTGTGCCTCCCCGTCGCCGGCCGCCGCCCGCCGCTACCGGCAGGCCGGCTTCACCCTGCACCCGGCGATGCTGCTGACCGGGCGGGTGGACCGCGCCGGGCTGCTGGACCCGGGGGACATCCCGGTCCATCCCGGCAACGCCACCCACCTGCACCTGCTGGACTCGGTGGACCGGCGGGCGCGCGGCGCCGCGCACGGCCCGGACCACGCGTTCATGCTCGGGCACTTCGAGGAGCTGCTGATCGCCGACTCGCTGGCCGGAAGTGGCTACTGCTACCGCGACGGCGGCGAGGTGAAGCTCCTCGCCGCCACCTCCAAGCGGATCGCCGCCCGGCTGCTGCGGGAGGCTCTCGCCCGGGTGCCCGAGGGGGCCGACGCCAGGGTCGAGTTCCTGACCGCCGAGCAGGAGTGGGCGGTGGACGTCGGCCTGGAGGTCGGCCTGAGCCTGGACACCCGGGGCTATCTCGCGCTGCGGGGCATGCGCCCGCCGTCCCCGTACCTTCCGAACGGCGGGTACCTCTAGCGCCGGCCCCGGGCCGGGCGCGTCACACCATGGTGTCGAGGATCTCCTGGACCATCTCCATGGTGGTGCCCGGGTGCAGGAAGGCGAAGCGGGCGACGGTCTCGCCGTCCCAGCCGGTGGGGGTGACGAAGCCGATCTGGTCCGCGAGCAGCTGCTGCGACCAGCGGTAGTAGTCGTCGTTGGTCCAGCCCTTGCGGCGGAAGCAGACGGCGGACAGCTGCGGGTCGTGCAGCAGCTCCAGGTGCTCGGTGTCACGGATCACCTGCGCGGTGTCCCGGGCCAGCTTCAGGCCCTCCTCGATCGCGTCGGTGTACGCCTGGGTGCCGTGCACCGCGAGGGAGAACCAGAGCGGCAGGCCGCGGGCGCGGCGGGTGAGGTGGTAGGCGTAGTCGGTGGGGTTCCACTCGTCGCCCTCGGTGTGCAGCACGTCGAGGTAGGAGGCGTCCTGGGTGTGCACGGCGCGGGCCAGCTGCGGGTTGCGGTAGATCAGCGCGGCGCAGTCGAACGGCGCGAAGAGCCACTTGTGCGGGTCGACGACGAAGGAGTCGGCGTGCTCGATGCCGTTGTAGCGGGCGCGCACGGAGGGGGCGAAGAGGCCCGCGCCGCCGTAGGCGCCGTCCACGTGGAACCACATGCCGCGCTCGCGGGTGACCTCGGACAGGCCCTGGAGGTCGTCGACGATGCCCTCGTTGGTGGTGCCGGCGGTGCCGACGACGGCGATCACCGTCTCCGGGTGGGGGTCGGCGGCCAGGGCGGCGCGCAGGGCCTCACCGGTGAAGCGGCGGTCGACGGTCGGGACCTTGAAGGCCTCCACGCCGATGATGTTGAAGGTGTTCTTGACCGAGGAGTGCACCTGGTCGGCGACCGCGATCCGCAGCCGGGCCTCGGGGCCGACGCCGAGCCGGCGCCGCGCGGTGTCCCGGGCGACGACGAGGGCGGAGAGGTTGCCGGCCGAGCCACCCGAGACGAAGGTGCCGCCGGCCGTCTCGGGCAGGCCCGCGCGGTCGGCTATCAGGCGCAGCACCTGGTTCTCGGCGGCGATGGCGCCGGCCGCCTCCAGCCAGGAGATGCCCTGGAGGGAGGCGCAGGAGACGACCATGTCGAAGAGCAGCGCGGCCTTGGTCGGGGCGCACGGGATGAAGGACAGGTAGCGCGGGCTGTCGGCGGAGATCACCGCGCGGGAGAGCTCGTGGTCGTACAGCTTGAGCACGTCGGCGGGGTTGTTGCCGTCGGCGTTCAGCAGGCCGGCCAGCTGGGTGCGCAGGTGCTCGCCGTCGCCGGGGTGGTCGAGCGGCACCGGGTCGTACTGCAGCCGCTCGCGCATGTAGTCGAATACCAGGTCGACCAGCTCGCTGTCGGGCCGGTGCATGCGGTTGGGGGCTGCGGACACGGGTGTCCCTCTCGGCTGTGGGGGGGTTCGGTCGTCCGGCCGGCGCCGTGGGGAGGGCGCGTACGGCGGACGTGATCAGCGTAGGCAGCGCGAGGGCCCGCCCGCGCGTCGGAACGCGGCTGGTCAGGCAGGTTTCCGGCGTGTTCGGGCAGCCGCACGCAGGATTCCTGCGTGCGGCGGGTCGGGCCGTCCGGTGGTGGTGCGGCGGGCGCGCGGCAGGCGTCCGGGCGTCAGCCGATCAGCCGGGAGAGCACCACCGAGCTGCGGCTGCGCTGGACGCCGGGCTCCTTGCGGATCCGCTCGATGACGGCCTCCAGGTGCCGGGTGTCCAGGGCCCTGAGGTGCACCAGGGCGTCCGGGTCGCCGGTGACCGTCCAGGCGGCGACCACCTCGGGGAACTTGCGCAGGCTGGCGAGGATCTCCTCGGGCGCGGTGCGCTCGCGGCAGTAGACCTCGACGAAGGCCTCGGTCTGCCAGCCGAGCACGGCGGGGTCGAGGACGACGGTGAAGCCGCGGACGATGCCGCGGGCGCGCAGCCGGTCGATCCGGCGGCGGACGGCGGTCGCGGAGAGGTTGACGAGCAGTCCGATCTCGGCGTACGAGGCCCGGCCGTCGCGCGCGAGCCGGCCGAGCAGCAGGCGGTCGGTCTCGTCCAGGGCGGCCCCGCCCGGCTCGGACGGTCTGCTCGTGCTCATCGGTACGGGGCTCCACTGCTCGTGCGGCTCGGCGACACTGCCGAAACGGTTCACCGCCCCATTCTGGCGGATCGGCGCGGCGGCGCGCTCAGTCCGTCAGCAGCACGATCTTGCCCCGGGTGCGGCCCTCGGCGTTGAGCGCCTGGGCGGAGGCGGCCTGCGAGAGCGGGAAGGTGGAGGCGACGGTGACGGTCAGCTTCCCCTCGTCGGCGAGGCGGGCCAGCGCGGCGAGGTCGGCACTGTCCGGGCGGCACCAGACGTAGTGGCCGCCCCTGGCGACGACGCCGTAGTCGGCGACCGAGGCGATCCTGGCCGGGTCGGCGACCAGGTCGGTGGAGATGTCGACGGCATCCCGGCCGATCAGGTCGAAGGCCGCGTCCACCCCGCCGGGGGCGAGCGCCCTGACCCGCTCGGCCAGGCCCTCCCCGTGGCCGACCGGCTCGGCGCCGAGCCGGCGCAGGTACGCGTGGTTGCGCTCGCCCGCGGTGGCGATCACCCGGGCGCCGAGCGCCCCGGCGATCTGGACGGCGAGATGGCCTACCCCGCCGGCGCCCGCGTGGATCAGGATGCTCTCGCCCGCCCGCAGCCGGAGCGCCTTCGTCAGGCCCTGGTAGGCGGTGAGGCCGGCCAGCGGGAGTCCGCCGGCCTGCGCCCAGTCGAGGGAGGCGGGCTTGCGGGCCAGGGTGCGCACGGGGGCGGCGACCAGTTCGGCGTAGGTGCCGTGTTCGGCCCAGTCCTTGCGGACGTAGCCGATCACCTCGTCGCCGGGCCGGAACTCGGTGACGCCTCCGCCGACGGCCCGGACCACCCCGGCCAGGTCCCAGCCCGGCACCAGCGGGAAGTGCGCGTCCAGGATGCCGTCCAGCCGGCCCTCCCGGACCTTCCAGTCCACCGGGTTCACCCCGGCCGCCCTGACCTGCACCAGTACGGAGTCCGGCCCGACCTTGGGGTCGGGCAGGTCGGTGTACTCGATGACCTCGGGGCCGCCGTACCGCCTGATCGCGATTGCCTTCATGCCACCAGCTAACGTGAGGGCGCTCCGATCGCGCCCCGGCACACGCCGGGAAGACTCCGCTTGGTCGAGCGGTTCGCATCACATCGACAGGACGGCCATCGTCAGAGTGACGCTAACCGGTTATCATAGATAGCGTCAGATAGACGAGAAGGCTGCTTCAACTGGATCGGCCGCACAGGAGGGCACCCGCCCGTGACTACGACCATCGAGACCTACGGCGTCGACCCCACTCCGACGCCGCTCGCACTGCTGCTCCTCGGCCGCGAGGCCGACCCGAACAGCGAGCGCGGCGTCGAGTGCCCCGGGGACCTGCCCGCCGCGTCCGACCCCGACCTCGTGGAGCGCGCCCGCGCGGCCAAGGCGGCGCTCGGCGAGCGCGTCTTCATCCTCGGCCACCACTACCAGCGCGACGAGGTCATCGAGTTCGCCGACGTCACCGGCGACTCCTTCAAGCTGGCCCGAGACGCCGCCGCCCGCCCGGAGGCGGAGTACATCGTCTTCTGCGGTGTGCACTTCATGGCCGAGTCCGCCGACATCCTGACCAGCCCGGCGCAGCAGGTGATCCTGCCCGACCTCGCGGCCGGCTGCTCGATGGCCGACATGGCCACCGCCGAGCAGGTCGCGGAGTGCTGGGACGTACTCACCGACGCGGGCATAGCCGACGTGACCGTACCGGTCTCGTACATGAACTCCTCCGCCGACATCAAGGCCTTCACCGGCAAGCACGGCGGCACCATCTGCACCTCCTCCAACGCCCAGCGCGCCCTGGAGTGGGCCTTCGAGCAGGGCCAGAAGGTGCTCTTCCTGCCCGACCAGCACCTGGGGCGCAACACCGCGGTGCGCGACATGGGCTTCTCGCTGGACGACTGCGTGCTCTACAACCCGCACAAGCCGGGCGGCGGGCTGACCGCCGAGCAGCTGCGGGACGCCAAGATGATCCTCTGGCGCGGCCACTGCTCGGTGCACGGTCGCTTCTCGCTGGACTCGGTCAACGACGTCCGCGAGCGCATACCGGGCGTCACCGTACTGGTACACCCGGAGTGCAGGCACGAGGTCGTCGCGGCCGCGGACATGGTGGGCTCCACCGAGTACATCATCAAGGCGCTGGACGCCGCCGAGCCCGGCTCCAAGTGGGCCATCGGCACCGAGCTCAACCTTGTCCGCCGCCTCGCCAAGGCGCACCCCGACAAGGAGATCGTCTTCCTGGACCGGGCGGTCTGCTTCTGCTCGACCATGAACCGGATCGACCTGCCGCACCTGGTCTGGGCCCTGGAGTCACTGGTCGAGGGCCGGGTGCCGAACGTCATCACGGTCGACCCGGAGACCGAGAAGTACGCCAAGGCCGCGCTGGACCGGATGCTGGCCCTGCCGTAGGGCAGCGGCGGCGAGGCCGCACACGTGAGGGCGGGCACCCCCTGGGGGTGCCCGCCCTCACGTGTGCGGCCGGCGCTCGCACGCCGTCCACCGTCTACTCGTACTCGGGGATGCCCGGGATCAGACCGTCGCCCTCCGCCCGCAGCAGCGTCCGGACGTCGTCGATGGTCGCATCGGCGTCCGGAAGGATCAGGTCGGACGGCTCCAGCGAGTCGTCCGGCAGCGGCGTGCCGAACTCCTTCACCGCGCCCAGCAGGCTGCCGAGCGCCGACCGGAACTGTTCCTCGTCCCCCGCCTCCAGTGCGGTGAGCAGCTCGTCGTCGAGCTGGTTGAGCCGGTTCAGATGGGCCTCGCCCACCTCGAACTGCCCCTCACCCATGACCCTCATGATCATGCCGGTGCGTCTCCCTGCTGTGGTGGAGTCAGGTCACTTGTTGTAGTTGATCGTCGGCGGGGTGTCCTGCTGCTTGCCCTGCTCGATGGCCTGCGGGGCCGCCGAGGACCCGCCGGTCAGCTCGGCCTTCATCCGGGCGAGCTCCAGCTCGACGTCGCTGCCGCCGGCCACCCGCTCCAGCTCGGCCTCGATGTCGTCCTTGCGGCCGAGACCGCTGGCGTCGTCGAGCGCACCGGAGGCCAGCAGCTCGTCGATCGCACCGGCCCTGGCCTGCATCTGGGCGGTCTTGTCCTCGGCCCGCTGGATCGCCAGACCCACGTCGCCCATCTCCTCCGAGATCCCGGAGAAGGACTCCGCGATCCGGGTCTGCGCCTGGGCGGCGGTGTAGGTGGCCTTGATGGTCTCCTTCTTGGTACGGAAGGCGTCCACCTTGGCCTGGAGCCGCTGGGAGGCGAGCGTGAGCTTCTCCTCCTCGGCCTGGAGCTGCTGGTACTGCGTCTCCAGGTCGGTGATCTGCGACTGCATGTTGGCCTTGCGGGTCAGCGCCTCGCGCGCGAGATCCTCCCGGCCGAGCGAGAGTGCCTTGCGGCCCTGGTCCTCGTACTTCGAAGACTGCTGCTGGAGCTGCGTCAGCTGAAGCTCCAGGCGCTTGCGCGAGGTGGCCACGTCGGCCACGCCCCGGCGCACCTTCTGCAGCAGCTCGAGCTGCTTCTGGTACGAGTAGTCGAGCGTTTCACGCGGATCCTCCGCCCGATCCAAGGCTTTGTTCGCCTTGGAGCGGAAGATCAGCCCCATACGCTTCATGATTCCGTCGCTCATGGGCCTCGGGTGCCCCCTTCTCCGGCCTGCGGTCTCTATCTCGTTACCAGACACGACGAGTGTAGTTGCAGCGAGGTGATCGCCGCAGTGCACCTGCCTGCAACAAGAGTGCTACAGCGTCCGTGCGATGGCCTCATCCCCGGGGTGGATCCATGTTCGGGCCCATGATCCGGGAGAGGGAGGCGACCCGTAGGTGGGAACGCCGGATGACCACGGGAAAGGCCCGGGGAAAGCCGCGGGCCGCTATCGATATCTGTTTGGGTCCAAGGGCACGGGAAGAAGCACTCGTCCACCCCGTACGCTGGTGGTGTGTTCCGACGCCGTTCAGATGATGCCGCTGCCTCCGCCGTAGTGCTGGAGAAGCAGGACGATACGAGCCAGGCCCGCGATCCGCAGGCGAAGAAGGGCCGGCCCACGCCCAAGCGCAGTGAGGCCGAGGCCAACCGGCGTACCCGGGTGGTCGTCCCCAAGGACCGCAAGGAGGCCTCCCGGCAGTCCCGCGAGCGGATGCGCTCCGAGCGGGAGAAGCAGCGCACCGCGCTGCTGGAGGGGGACGAGCGCTACCTCCCGGCCCGTGACAAGGGCCCGGTGCGCAGGTTCGCCCGCGACTACGTGGACGCCCGCTGGTCGCTCGCCGAGTTCTTCCTGCCCGCCGCCGTGGTGATCCTGATCCTCAGTGTCGTGCGGGTGCCCGCGCTGCAACTGCTCTCCACGCTGCTGTTCCTGGCCTTCTTCGTGCTGGTCGTCCTGGACTTCGTGCGCCTGGGCCTGGGCCTGCGCAAGCAGCTCGGCGAGCGCTTCGCTGGCCAGAACACCCGCGGCGCCGTCGCCTACGGCCTGATGCGCATCCTGCAGATGCGGCGGCTGCGGCTGCCCAAGCCGCAGGTGCAGCGCGGGGCCAAGCCCTGACCGCCGAGCCGGTGTACTCGGACTGGGCCGCTCCCTCCTGGGAGGGGCCCAGTCTGTACGCGCTGCCCGGGCAGGGCACCGGCGGCCATGACCGCCTCCCCTCCCGCAGCGGCGCCTTCACCGGCGGTGCCAGCACCTGGCTGGAGCGCCAGGGCGGGCTGCGCAACCTCGTTCGTCAGGAGCTGGTGGCCCGGCAGCTCGCCGAGCAGCTGGCCGGGCGCACCGGGCAGCGCGTGCTGGACATCGGCTGCGGCCAGGGCACCCAGGCGCTGCGCCTGGCCCGGGCTGGCCACTTCGTCACCGGGATCGACTCGGACCAGGCCACCCTCGGTGTCGCCCAGAGCGCGCTGGCCGAGGAGCCGGCCGAGGTCCGCGGCCGGGTGCAGCTGCTGAGCGGTGACGGCCACCAGTGCGGACGCTGGTTCGGCGCCCGCAGCTTCGACGTGGTGCTCTGCCACAACGTGCTGATGTACCTACCGGACCCGGACCCCATGATCGCCTCACTGGCCCGGCTGCTGGCCCCCGGCGGCCTGCTCTCGCTGGTCGCCCGCAACCGCGACGCGCTGGCCATGCGGCCCGGCGTCGCGGGGGACTGGCGCGCCGCGCTGGACGCCTTCGAGAGCGACCGCTACTACAACAGCGTCGGCCTGGCCGCCCGGGCCGACCGGCTCGCCGACCTGACCGTCACGCTGGCCGAGGTCTCCGTGCCGCTCAAGCACTGGTACGGCGTACGGGTCTTCACCGACAACGTGCCGGACGACGCCGCGCTCCCGGTGGACGGGCGCCAGCTGGCACAGCTGCTGGAGGCCGAGGAGCGGGCCGGGCGGACCGACCCGTACCGGCAGACGGCGGCGCTGCTGCACGTGGTCGGATCCAAGTAGGCGAAGCCGCCGGAGCCCGCCCGAGGGGCGTGCCCCCGGGCAGGACGGGCGGGGCCCAGGCCTCGCGGGGCCCAGGTCTCGCAAAAGCTCAGGCCTCGTGCAGACTCATCGAGTAGATGACGCGCTCGTCGTCCAGCAGCACGGCCGTGTCGACACCGTCCTCCGACAGCTGCTTCCAGGACTCGCCGATCCAGGTTTCCGCGTCGCCCTGGCCGGAGAACTCCTCCTGCTGGCCACCGGGTGGGGCCACCACGGTGCCGTCCGCCTTCTCGTACCGCCACGTCCAGACCATGCCCGGCTCCTCCCGCTGACGCTGTCGCTTTGCTGCGCACCCTAGCCTGCCCGGCCTGATCTTCCGTATGCCTCGTCGGGCAGGATGGCCCCATGGCAGCACTCCCCCGCACCCTGATCCTCGGCGGCGCCCGCTCGGGCAAGTCCACCCGGGCCGAGCAGCTCCTCGCCGCCCACCGGGACGTCCTCTACGTCGCCACCAGCGGCACCAGGGACGGCGACCGGGAGTGGGCGCAGCGGGTGGAACTGCACCGCGAGCGGCGCCCGGCGACCTGGCGCACGGCCGAGACCTGCGACCTGGCGGCGGTGCTGCGGGACGGCACGGACGGGGCGCCGGTGCTGATCGACTGCCTGGCGCTGTGGCTGACCGCGGTGATGGACGAGTGCGACGCCTGGGACGACGAGGTGTGGGCGGCGGGCGGCGAGCAGGCGGTGCAGCTGCGCTGCGAGGAGCTGGCCGCGGCCTGGGCGGCGACGGACCGTCAGGTGATCGCGGTGAGCAACGAGGTCGGGATGGGGGTCGTCCCGGCATCCGCCGCCGGCCGCCGGTTCCGGGACGCGCTCGGACGGCTGAACATGGCGGTGGCGGATGCCTCGGAACTGGTACTGCTGGTTGTGGCCGGACAAGTCCTGACCATCAAATCGGTTGGCGTGTAGCCTTCCCGACGGTGACTCCTCCCCCTCGGCGACGAGGGGGCTTCTCACTCGACCGCCTGCCCGGGCTCATGACGGCCGAGCCCTGACCGCCGCCGGGGGCAGACCCCGAATGTACTCCGCGCCTCACGCGCGGTGAGCGAGAAACGGATTAATGGACACGACCGTGGATCTCGATACGTTCTCTTCGCTCGTCGAGCGCCCGGACGACAGTGCCCGGCGCGCCGCCGAGGAGCGCTGGCAGGCGCCGGGGCGGCCGCGCGGTGGCCTCGGGCAGCTGGAGGAGCTGGGCAGCTGGCTGGCCTCGGTGCAGGGCCGCTGCCCGGTGCGCCCGCTGTCCGCGCCCAAGGTGCTGCTGTTCGCGGGTGACCACGGGGTGGCCTCGCTGAACGTGTCCGGGCTGCCCGCCGTGGGCGGCACGGCCGCGCGGGTGCGGGCGGTACTGGAGGGCACCGCGCCCGTCGCGGTGCTCGCGCGGCGCTTCGGCGCCCGGGTGCGGGTGGTCGACGTCGCGGTGGACGCCGATCCCGCGGACTTCCCGGACGAGGTGGTCGCCCACCGGGTGCGGCGCGGCTCCGGGCGGATCGACGTCGAGGACGCGCTGAGCGCCGAGGAGGCCGTCCAGGCGTTCCGGGCCGGCATGGCGGTCGCCGACGAGGAGGCCGACGCGGGCACCGACCTGGTGGTGCTGGGCGACCTCGGGGTCGGCTCGACCACCGTCGCCGCGGTGCTGATCGGCGCGCTCTGCGGCACGGACGCGGCGGCCGTCACCGGTCGCGGCTCCGGCATCGACGACAAGGTGTGGATGGTCAAGTGCGCGGCCATCCGGGACTCGCTGCGCCGGGCCCGTCCGGTGCTGGGTGACCAGCTGGCGCTGCTGGCCGCCACCGGCGGCGCGGACTTCGCGGCGATCACCGGCTTCCTGCTCCAGGCCGCCGTGCGCAAGCTGCCGGTGGTGCTGGACGGCGTGGTCTCCGCGGCCTGCGCGCTGGTCGCGCAGCGGATCGCGTTCCGCGCGCCGGAGTGGTGGCGGGCCGGCCAGTCGACGGGCGAGCCCGCACAGGCGAAGGCCTACGACCGGCTGACGCTGACGCCGTTGCAGGAGCAGAAGATCACCATGGGCGAGGGCGTCGGCGCGCTGATGGCACTGCCGCTGCTCCAGGCTGCGGCGGACACGCTGGCCGAGCCGCAGGCCGTACCGGTGCGACCCGAGGAGCCGAAGGCGCAGCCCAAGCTGCCCTCGGCGGCGGAGCTGCTGGACCGGGCCTGAGCACGGTGATGGGGGCGGCACTCTCCGAGGCACTGCGGTTCGCCTTCGGCACCCTCTCGGTGCTGCGGGTGCGGGTCGACCGCTGGGACCGCCACACCGGCGGGCGGGCGATGCTCTGCGCGCCGCTGGTCGGCGTGGTGCTGGGCGCGCTCGCGGCCGCCGCGGGCGCGCTGTTCGCCTGGCGCGCGGGCGGGTTGCTCGGGGCGGTGGCGGCGGTGTCGGTGCTGGCCGCGCTGACCAGGGGGCTGCACCTGGACGGGCTGGCGGACGTCGCGGACGGGCTCGGCAGCGGCAAGCCGGCCGAGGACGCGCTGCGGATCATGAAGCAGTCGGACATCGGCCCGTTCGGAGTGCTGACCCTGCTGCTGGTCCTGCTCGCCCAGGTCGCCGCGCTCGCCACCCGGTTCGAGAACTCACTGTGGCACGGGGCGCTGGCCGTCCTGGCCTCGGCCGTCACCGCCCGCTGCGCGCTCGCGCTCGGCTGCCTGCGCGGCGTGCCGCCGGCCCGCCCCGGCGGCCTGGGGGCGATGGTCGCGAGCACCGTGCCGCCCGTCGGCGCGCTCGCCGTCTGGGCGGCTTCGGCACTGGCACTGACCATGGCGGGCCTGGGTGACGGCTGGTCAGCCCTGCTGCTGCCCGCGGCCGTTGTACTCGGCCTCGGCTGCGCCCGGCTGCTGCTGCACCGCTGCCTGCGCCGCTTCGGCGGGATCACCGGCGACGTGCTGGGCGCGATGGCGGAGAGCGCGGCGACGGGCTGCCTGCTGACCCTGGCGCTCGGCCCGGCCTGAGCGGGCGGCCACGGGCTGCCCACCGGGGGCGGCGTGATCCCAGCATGCGGACTACCATGCGGGGAGCACCGTAGCCCTGCATCGCCGCAGGTTCTGCCCGGCCGGCCTCGCCGAGGAGCCGGGGCCTCTGGTGTGTGCGGCCGCCCGGGGGTGGATGCACGCGCCAGGGGCTCCGGACCCGGTGGCGCGGCGGGTCGGCCTGTCGTGGACGGGGTTACGCCGGTACGGCAGCAGCGCCGTACCCGGCCGTGGACCGCGAAAGAACAGGACGCATTTACGTGACTGCATTGTCTGTGAGCACCTCCTCCGCCGCCTCGCTGCGCGCGGACGCCCTGGTGATCGGCGTGGCGAAGGGCCCGAAGGGCCTGGTGGTGGCCCCCGGCGCCGAGGCCGTCACCGAGGCGTTCGAGGGCAAGCTGGCCGAGGTCCTCGCCACGCTGGGCGCGACCGGCGCCGAGGGCGAGACGGTCAAGCTCCCCGCCCCGGCCGGCCTGAAGGCCGCGCTCGTGCTCGCGGTCGGCCTCGGCGACGCCGCCGAGGAGGGCTACGACGCGGAGACGCTGCGCCGCGCCGCCGGCGTGGCCGCCCGCGCGCTGGCCGGCAGCAAGAAGGTCGCGCTGACGCTGGCCGGCGAGTCGGCCGAGGAGGCCGAGGCGGTGGCGCTGGGCGCGCTGCTGGGCTCGTACAGCTTCTCGGCGTACCGCAGCGGCGGCAAGGAGCCGGTCGGCGAGCTGATCGTGCTCACCACCCGCAAGGGCAGCAAGGAGGCCAAGGCCGCGGTCGAGCGCGCCACGGCCGTCGGTGAGGAGATGAACCGGGCCCGCGACCTGGTCAACACCCCGCCGAACGACCTCAACCCGAAGATCTTCGCCGCGATCGCGCAGGCGGCCGGCAAGGAGCACGGGCTCAAGGTCGAGGTGCTGGACGAGAAGGCGCTCGCCAAGGGCGGCTTCGGCGGCCTGCTGGGCGTCGGCAACGGCTCGGCCAACCCGCCGCGGCTGGTGAAGGTGGCCTACACCCACCCGAAGGCGAAGGCGACCCTGGCGTTCGTCGGCAAGGGCATCACCTACGACTCGGGCGGCATCTCGCTCAAGCCGGCCGGCCACAACGAGACCATGAAGTGCGACATGGCCGGTGCCGCCGCGGTGTTCGCCGCCGTGGTCGCCGCCAAGCGCCTGGGCCTGGCCGTCAACGTCACCGGCTGGCTGGCGCTGGCCGAGAACATGCCGTCCGGCTCGGCCACCCGCCCGGGTGACGTGCTGAGGATGTACGGCGGCAAGACCGTCGAGGTGCTGAACACCGACGCCGAGGGCCGTCTGGTGCTGGCCGACGCGATCGTGCGGGCCGGCGAGGAGAACCCGGACGTGATCGTCGACGTGGCGACGCTGACCGGCGCGATGGTGCTGGCCCTGGGCAACCGCACCTTCGGCGTGATGTCCAACAGCGAGGAGCTGCGCGAGCGGCTGCACGTGACGGCCGGCGAGGTCGGCGAGCAGTCCTGGCCGATGCCGCTGCCCGCCGAGCTGGTCAAGGGCATGACCGAGTCGACCATCGCCGACCTGGCCAACATGGGCGAGCGGATGGGCGGCGGCCTGGTGGCCGGTCTGTTCCTGAAGGAGTTCGTGGCCGAGGGCATCGACTGGGCCCACCTGGACATCGCCGGCCCGGCCTTCCACGAGAGCGCGCCGTACGGCTACACCCCCAAGGGCGGCACCGCGAGCGCGGTCCGCACGCTGGTGCGCTTCGCCCAGCAGACCGCGGCGGGCGACAAGGCCTGACGGTCCGCGTGTGCCGAACGGGCCCGGCGCGGGATGCGCCGGGCCCGTTCGCGTGCTCGCGCGGGCGGGTTTCGCACCCCACCACGGTTACCTGTCGGTAACCGAACGGTCGGCCGCCCGCCACGGTGTTCGCTGCGGGCGAAACTTTGTTCCACAGAGTGGAACTCCATCCTCCGGTGATCGAACGAGCCCACCGCGTGTCACCGCCAACCCCGCTCTGAGCTGCGAAGATACCCCGGCTATCGGGGCTCGCAACCCCCGGCCGACCGCCCCGGACCCGCCCCCGGGGCGGCCCCCGACATCAGTCGCCGCGAACAAGTGCGAAGATGTATTTCCGGCACGACTGGGCGCCTCACAAAGGCTCCGACCCACCGGACCGCGACCGGCCCGGCGATCCACACCCCATGCATGGAGGACGTGACGTGGCGAACGACGCCAGCACCGTTTTCGACGTAGTCATTCTCGGAGGCGGAAGCGGCGGTTACGCCGCGGCGCTCCGCGCCGCCCAGCTGGGCCTGAGCGTTGCCCTCATCGAGAAGGGTGAGCTCGGCGGCACCTGCCTGCACCGCGGCTGCATCCCGACCAAGGCGCTGCTGCACGCCGCCGAGGTCGCGGACGAGACCCGGGAGGCCGCGGAGTTCGGCGTCCTGGCGACCTTCCAGGGCATCGACATCAACGGCGTCCACAAGTACAAGGACGACGTGGTCGCGGGCCTGTACAAGGGCCTGCAGGGCCTGGTGGCCTCCCGCAAGGTCCACTACATCACCGGCGAGGGCAAGCTCTCCTCGCCGACCTCGGTGGACGTCAACGGCCAGCGCGTCGAGGGTCGCCACATCGTCCTCGCCACCGGCTCCGTGCCGAAGTCGCTGCCGGGTCTGACCATCGACGGCGACCGCGTGATCTCCTCGGACCACGCCCTCAAGCTCGACCGCATCCCGAAGTCGGCCGTCATCCTCGGCGGCGGCGTGATCGGCGTCGAGTTCGCGTCCGTGTGGAAGTCCTTCGGCGTCGACGTCACCATCGTCGAGGCCCTGCCGCACCTGGCCCCGCTGGAGGACGAGAACTCCTCCAAGCTGCTGGAGCGCGCCTTCCGCAAGCGCGGCATCAAGTTCGAGCTCAAGGCCCGCTTCTCGGGCGTGGAGTACACCGAGACCGGTGTGCGCGTCTCCACCGAGAACGGCAAGCAGATCGACGCCGACCTGCTGCTCGTCGCCATCGGCCGCGGCCCGGTCTCGGCCGGCCTCGGCTACGAGGAGAACGGCGTCGCGATGGACCGCGGCTACGTCCTGGTCGACGAGTACATGCGCACCAACGTGCCCACCATCTCGGCCGTCGGCGACCTCGTCCCGACCCTGCAGCTGGCCCACGTCGGCTTCGCCGAGGGCATCCTGGTCGCCGAGCGCCTGGCCGGCCTCAAGCCCGTGCCGATCGACTACGACGGCGTGCCGCGCGTGACGTACTGCAACCCCGAGGTCGCTTCGGTGGGGATCACCGAGGCCAAGGCCGTGGAGCTGTACGGCAAGGAGAAGGTCGTCACCCTCAAGTACAACCTGGCCGGCAACGGCAAGAGCAAGATCCTCAAGACCGCCGGTGAGATCAAGCTCGTCCAGGTCAAGGACGGCGCCGTGGTGGGTGTCCACATGGTCGGTGCCCGCATGGGCGAGCAGGTCGGCGAAGCTCAGCTGATCTACAACTGGGAGGCGCTGCCCGCCGAGGTGGCGCAGCTCATCCACGCCCACCCCTCGCAGTCCGAGGCCCTCGGTGAGGCGCACCTCGCGCTGGCCGGCAAGCCGCTGCACGCGCACGACTGACCGCGCCCCTTACTTCCCCCCTTCCCGTACGCAAGACTTGATAGGAGTCGCTGAAACCATGGCGGTCTCAGTAACACTGCCCGCGCTGGGCGAGAGCGTTTCCGAGGGCACTGTCACCCGTTGGCTGAAGGCCGAGGGTGAGCGCGTCGAGGTCGACGAGCCGCTGCTCGAGGTCTCCACCGACAAGGTCGACACCGAGATCCCGGCGCCGGTCTCCGGCATCCTGGCCGCGATCAAGGTCGCCGAGGACGAGACGGTCGAGGTCGGCACCGAGCTGGCCATCATCGACGACGGCTCGGGTGCCCCGGTCGCCGCCGCCGCGCCGGTCGCCGAGCAGGCCCCGGTCGCCGAGGCCCCCGCCGCGCCGGCCCCGGTCGCCGAGGCCCCGGCTGCGCCCGCCCCGGTCGCCGAGGCGCCCGCCGCTGCCGCGCCCGCCGGTGACGCCACCCCGATCCTGCTCCCCGCCCTGGGCGAGAGCGTCTCCGAGGGCACCGTCACCCGCTGGCTCAAGGCCGAGGGCGACACCGTCGAGGTCGACGAGCCGCTGCTCGAGGTCTCCACGGACAAGGTCGACACCGAGATCCCGTCGCCGGTCGCCGGTGTGCTGGTGAAGATCCTGGTCGGCGAGGACGAGACCGCCGAGGTCGGCGCCCAGCTCGCGCTGGTCGGCGCCGCGGGTGCGGCCCCGGCCGCCGCCGCCCCGGCCGCTGCTGCTCCGGCAGCCCCGGCTGCCGCTCCGGTCGCCGCCCCGGCCCCGGTCCAGGCTGCCCCGGCTCCCGTCGCTACCCCGGCTCCCGTCGCCGCCCCGGCCCCGGCCCCGGTCGCCGCCGCCGCCCCGGCCCCGGTCGCCGCCGCCGCCCCGGCTGCCCCGGCCCCGGTCGCGCCAGCCGCCCCGGCCACCCCGGCCGGTGACAGCTCGGACGCGTACGTCACCCCGCTGGTCCGCAAGCTCGCGGCCGAGCAGGGCGTGGCGCTGTCCGCCGTCACCGGTACCGGTGTCGGCGGCCGCATCCGCAAGCAGGACGTCATCGCCGCCGCGGAGGCCGCCAAGGCCGCCGCCCAGGCGCCCGCCGCTCCGGCCGCGGCCGCCAAGGCCCCGGCCACCGTCGCCGAGGTCTCGCCGCTGCGTGGCACCACGGTGAAGATGTCCCGCCTGCGCTCGGTGATCGCCAAGCGCATGGTGGAGTCCCTCCAGGTCTCCGCCCAGCTGACCACCGTGGTCGAGGTGGACATCACCAACATCATGCGGCTGCGCGCCAAGGCGAAGTCCGGCTTCGAGGCCCGCGAGGGCGTCAAGCTGTCGCCGATGCCGTTCTTCGTCAAGGCCGCCGTCGAGGCCCTCAAGGCCCACCCGGTGGTGAACTCGCAGGTCAACGAGGCCGAGGGCACCATCACCTACCACGGCGCCGAGCACGTCGGCATCGCGGTGGACACCGAACGCGGCCTGCTCGTCCCGGTCATCCACGACGCCGGCGACCTCAACATCGCGGGCATCGCCAAGAAGACCGCCGACCTCGCCGCTCGCACCCGCGACAACAAGGTCACCCCGGACGAGCTGGGTGGTGGCACCTTCACCATCACCAACACCGGCTCGCGCGGCGCGCTCTTCGACACGCCGATCATCAACCAGCCGCAGGTGGCGATCCTGGGCATCGGCGCCGCCGTCAAGCGCCCGGTGGTCATCAACCACCCGGATCTGGGCGAGACGATCGCGGTCCGCGACATGGTCTACCTGGCCCTGTCCTACGACCACCGGATCGTGGACGGCGCCGACGCCGCCCGCTTCCTGGGCACCATCAAGGCCCGCCTGGAAGAGGGCGCCTTCGAGGGCGACCTCGGCCTGTAAGGCACTCCCGCCCTGGCAGGCACTCCCGCAGGGCACCCCGTACGGCCGGACAACTCCGGCCGTACGGACCGCCGGAACCCCGCTTCGTCCCCGGACGGAGCGGGGTTCCGCGTTTCGTGGGGCGGATCACGTGCAGTCGAGCGGGTGACCAGCGATGCTTGAGCGGTGATGTACGAGACGGACTTCTGGCAGATCATCGACGAGACCCGGGACGCGGCCGACGGCGACCCGGACGAACAGGCCGAGCGGCTGGTGGAGCGCCTCGCCCAGTTGACGCCGGACGATGTCATCGACTTCGCCCGGCTGTTCGAGGCTCGCTTCCAGCGCGCCTACCGGACCGACCTCTGGGGAGCCGCGTACCTGCTGCTCGACGGCGCCTCCGAGGACACCTTCGACTTCTTCCGCTGCTGGCTGATCGCCCAGGGGCGGGAGGTGTTCGAGGGCGCCCTGTACGACCCGGACGACCTCACCGACCTGGTGCCCGACTTCGACGAGGAGGAGGACGGCGAGGCGGAGGACATCGGGTACGCGGCGGACGAGGCGCACGAGGTGCTGACGGGGATGCCGCTGCCGGACCTCGGGGTGCGGCAGCCGGCCGCACCGGAGGGGGAACCGCTGGACTTCGACGACCCCTCGGCGATGGCGAAACGGTTCCCCAAACTGTGGGAGCGCTACGGGGACTGACGCGCCGCGGCGGCCCGCGGGCCGGGCGGCACCGCACCCGCACCCGCCCGGTCAGACGCCGGTGCCCGTGCCGGTGCCGTCCTTCCTGATGCCCCTGAGCAGTTGGTCGAGCACGCTCGGCGGGGGCGCCGCCGGGTC
The DNA here is from genome assembly GCF_044457565.1 of Kitasatospora sp. NPDC050543. Lineage (NCBI taxonomy): Bacteria > Bacillati > Actinomycetota > Actinomycetes > Kitasatosporales > Streptomycetaceae > Kitasatospora > Kitasatospora sp. NPDC050543. The sequence continues at coordinate 104,496 of NZ_JBITGZ010000013.1, forward strand.
GTCGTCCACGCCGCCCTCCAGGATGACGTACCCGCCGCCCTCGGCCGGCGCCGCGACCACGATCACGTACCCGTCGCCCGACGGGCTGGTGACGTGCCAGCGCACCGCGTAGGACGTGACGCCCGCCACCGTGATCGGCGCGGAGCCCGCGTCGCTGTGCGAGGTCATCCCGCTGAAGATCGTCCCGGCGTAGTCCGGGATGGCCGCCTCGGCGGCCATCCGGGCGGACGCCGTGTTGGCCGAGACGGCCTGCTTGCGGATCGAGAACTGCCCCCGGACGCATTCGCTGCCCGCACAGCTGTAGGGCCCGGAGTACAGGTGCACCGTGAAGGAGTCGCCGGGCGTGGAGGGGGTCCACCCGGTGAAGACCGGGACGACGATGCCGTGCACCGGGTCGGAGACCGTACTGGAGACGGCGGGCGGCGCCTCGGTGGGCCGCTGGGTGGCGGTCGGGCTCGGGGTCGCGGTGGGGCTGGGCCGGCGGGTGGGGCCGGGCGAGCCGGAGGCGGTGGCCGTGGGTGAGGCGGCGCCGCTGGTGGGGGCGGGCCTCGGCGGGGTGGGGCTGGGGTCGTTCCCGTTGCTCACCACCAGGGCGGCGATGATGGCGCCGACCAGCAGCACCGCGACGACGATGCCGACGATCACCGCGTTGCCGCTGCCACTGCCGCTGCCGCCGCGCAGTGGCCGGGAGGCCGTCGGGTAGCCGGCTCCGGGCGGGTAGCCCGCGCCTGCGGGGTAGCCCTGCGGCTGCTGGGTCTGCTGGGGGTGGCCGGGCGGCGGGAATCCGGGCGGGAGGTTCTGCGCGGGGTAGCCCGCGGGTGGGTAGCCGTAGCCGGGCGCGGGCATGGGCGCGGGCTGCTGGGCCGGCGCGTCCCAGGCCTGGGTCGGGGCCTCGGCGAGCTGCTGCGGCCCGGTGGGCGGGCGGACGCCCTGGGCCGGGCGCACCTCGTGGCTCCAGGCACCGCCGTCCCACCAGCGCTCATGGGTGGCCGCACCGTCCGGACCTGCTCCCGGCACGGGGTACCAGCCGGGCGGCGTCGAGTTGCTCACCGCCGTACCGTACCCAGCGCGGGACGCTCGCAGACAGGGGTTCGCCATCCTACGGACGAGTAGCCGCGCGGCCCGTCAGCCGAGCAGGCTGCGGCCCATGCAGATGTCGTCCACGTACTGCCCCTCGATCAGGAACTCCCCGGGCAGCGCGCCCTCCTCGCGGAAGCCGCAGCGGGCGTAGAGCCGGCGGGCCGGCGCGTTGTGGCCCAGCACGCGCAGAGTGATCCGGCGCGCGCCCTCCCCCCTGGCGGCGTCGCAGGCCGCCTCGACCAGCGCCCGGCCGACGCCCCGGCCCCGGACGTCGGAGTCGACGGCGAGGCCCTGGATCTGACGCACGTGCCGGTTGCTGTCCAGCGGGGTGGGCGGCACCTGGCGGACGTAGCCGACGACCCGGCCGCCGAGCAGGGCCAGCAGGTACTGGCCGGGGGTGTGCCGCTCGTCGAACATCCCGGTGCCCTCCGGCGGACAGGGAGCCACATCGCTCAGCCAGGACCAGGCGGCGCGGTTGAGGTCGGCCAACTGCTGCTCGTCCTCGGGCCGGGCCGGACGGATGATCAGATCGTCGTCATGCATGCGCGACATGCTAGCCAGCCGGGCTCCCCGCTCCCAAGGCCCGCCGGCTGGGAGGATGGCCGCATGCGTATCGCTGTCACTGGCTCAACGGGATTGATCGGCACCGCCCTCGTCCGCTCGCTGCTCGACGACGGGCACGAGGTGGTACGGCTGGTCCGGCATCGGGGGCGGACCGGCCGGCAGGACGACGGGACTCTCGCCATCGGCTGGAACCCTCGGCTGCGGCAGGTCGACAAGGGCGGCCTGGCCGGGGTGGAGGCGGTGGTGCACCTGGCCGGCGCCGGGGTCGGGGAGCACCGCTGGACGGACTCCTACAAGCGCGAGATCCGGGACAGTCGGGTGCTCGGCACCCGGACGCTCGCGGGCGCGCTGGCCGAGGCGAAGGAGCCGCCCCGGGTGCTGGTGAGCGCCTCGGCGGTCGGCTACTACGGGCAGACCGGCGACCGGGTGATCGATGAGAGCGCACCCGCCGGGCAGGACTTCCTGGCCGGGGTCTGCGTGGAGTGGGAGGCCGCCGCCGAGCCCGCGGCCGAGGCCGGGGTTCGGGTCGTGCACCCCAGGACCGGGCTGGTGCTGTCCTCGGCGGGCGGCGCCGGGGGGCGGCTGTTCCCGCTGTTCAGGCTGGGGCTCGGCGGGCGGCTCGGCTCGGGCGAGCAGTACTGGAGCTTCGTCTCGCTGGCCGACGAGGTCGCGGCGCTCCGCTTCCTCATCGACCACCCGGACCTCAGCGGCCCGGTGAACCTGACCGCGCCCGAGCCGGTGACCAACCGTGAGCTGACGGCCTCGATGGGGCGGGTGCTCGGGCGCCCGACGCCCTTCCCGGTGCCGCGGTTCGCGCTCGACCTGGCGCTCGGCGAGCTGGCGATCGAGGTGGTGGGCAGTCACCGGGTGGTGCCGGCGCGGCTGCTGGAGGCCGGGTTCCGGTTCCGGCACCCGGATGTGGACTCGGCGGTTCGGGCGGCGCTCTGAGGAACGCCGCCCGGGCGCCGCGGCACCGCCCGGCACCGACGATGCCGGTCGGAGGGGTGGCGGAGGCGGCCGGGCGGGTCTCCAGGGGGCGGGTTGGCATACGGACGACCCGGCCCGTGCCGGGGGCGCACGGGTGCACACGGGAGGCGCGCCGCGCGCCCCCGGTGACCGTGTGCGCCCGCAGGAGCGCGAATCCACCGGTCCCGCACACACTGCGTGACGGTACCCCGGGGTCCGCCGTCCGCCTCCCGGAGGGTGACGCATCACGCTCGACGCGCCTGTCTTATCCCCACATTGACTGGGCATCACATCGTCGGACCGTGTCCCGGCACCCCGCTGTCTGCGTCGGCCGAAGCTCCGGGACCAGGGAGGGAGCACGCCAGTGCCCACATACGACTTCACCCGCCGCACCCGCCGACAGTCCGACCCGGACGTCGTCGTGGTGGGCGCCGGACTCGCGGGCCTGGCCGCCGCCCGCGCGCTGACCGGCCACGGCCTGACCGTCCAGATCCTGGAGGCCACCGCGCGCATCGGCGGCCGGATGGCCACCCGCGACCTGGACGGATTCCGGCTCGACCAAGGCAGCCACCTGCTCAACACCGCCTTCCCCGAGCTGCGCCGCCGGCTCGACCTGGACCGGCTGGACCTGCGACCACTGGCACCCGGCGTCCTGGTGCACAGTGCCGGGCGCCGCTACCGGGCCGGCGATCCGCACCTGACCACCGCCCGTCAGGCGGCGCTGCGCGCGCCGCTGGGCAGCCCGCTGGACAAGGCCCGCCTCGGCAGCTGGCTCAGCCGGCTCGGCGCCACCCCGGCCACCCGGCTGCTGGCCCGCCCCGAGACCACCGCGGCCCGCGCCCTGGACGACCGGGGGCTCTCGCCGCGCACCGTCGACGGCTTCCTGCGGCCGCTGCTGGCCGCACTGCTCAGCGACCCGATGCTCGGCACCAGCAGCCGGATGGCCGACCTGGCGCTGCGCTCGTACGCCCGGGGCCGGCTCTGCCTGCCCGCCGACGGCATCGCGGCCGTGCCCGCCCAGCTGGCCGCCGCCCTGCCCCCCGGGACGGTACGGCTCGGGGTGCGGGTCACCGCGATCGCGGCGGACGGTGTGGAGACCACCGCGCACGGGCGCATCGGCGCGCAGGCCGTGGTGATCGCCACCGACGCCAGGTCGGCCGCCGGGCTGCTGCCCGGGCTGCGACTGCCCGACTTCCACCCCGTCACCACGTACTACCACGCGGCCGACCGCGCGCCGATCGGCGAGCCGGTGCTGTTGCTGGACGGCGACCGGCCCGGCGGGGCGGCGGCGCTGGTCTCGCACTCGCTGGTGCTCAGCGAGCTGCACCCCTCCTATGCACCCGGCGGGCAGGCCCTGATCGCGACCACCGTGCTGGGGCGCCGCAGCTTCGACGCCGGCGGACCCGCCGGGCTCGAACCGGCGGTGCGGGCCCGGCTCGCGGAACTGTACGGGACCGCCACCAAGGGCTGGGAGTTCCTGAGCGTGCGCCATGTGCCGGACGCCGCCCCGGCCATGCCGCCGCCGCACAACCTCCGGCGGCCGGTACGGGTGCTCGCCGGCCTGTACGTCTGCGGGGACCACCGGGACACCAGCAGTGTCCAGGGCGCGCTGGTCTCGGGCCGGCGGGCCGCGCACGCCGTCCTGCGGGACCTCGGACTGCCCGCCACGGCACGCGGGGCCGAGGTGGCCGCGTAGCGCCGGCGACCGGCGGGCTCCGCACGGTGCGGCCCCGCCGAGCCGGACCGGGCCGACCTCGCCCTGCTCGGGCCGCTCCTCACCCGGTTGCCCGGTCGCCGTCCCCGGGTGGCCCCGGAGGACGACATCCGGCCGACCGCATCGTCCCGCCCGCCGACGCCCGGGGGCGGGACACCGGAGCCCCGGGCCGCCGCTCCCGGACGGGAACGGCGGCCCGGGGCTCCGGTCGGAGTCCACCGGCCGAAGTACGCCGGCCGTATCCGCATCGGCCGGAGCACTCCGGTCCGACCGCACCGGCTCGATCACACGGTCAGATCACGCCGGCCTGGCGCGCGGCCTCCTCGAAGGCCCGGGCCACCGGGCTGCCCCGGTAGGGGGCGAGGCGACGATGGAAGTCGCGGACGTACTCCAGCGTCCGGGCCGAACGCATCTCGCCGGCGGCACGCAGCGCGTCGGTGGCCATCGTGCAGGCCTCGTCCAGATCGCCCATCCCGAGCCGGGCGGTGGCCAGCACCATCCGGCAGAAGATCCGGCTCCGGGCGAACGCGGGCGAACGCAGCCGGAGCGACTTCTCGGCGTGCTGGGCGGCCGGGCGCCACTGCTGGAGGTCCCGGTAGCAGTGCGCGAACTCGTCCGCGAGCTGGGCCTCGTCGAAGTACCGGGCCCAGGAGGGCAGCTCGTCGCCGGGCCGGGCGGCGGCCAGCGCCCGCTCCGAGCGCACCAGTGCCGTCGTACAGGCCCGGACGTCGCCGAGCAGCCCGTGCCCCCGGGCCTCGGCGGCGTGCAGCAGCGACTGCACGGAGGCGGGCCCGGCGGTGCCCACGCCCTGCTGGGCGACCCTGGCCAGCTGCACGGCCTCCCGGCCGTGGCCGAGGTGCACGGCCTGCTGGCTCATGGTGACCAGCACGTGGCCGCCGAGCGGGCGGTCCCCCGCCGCCTGGGACAGCCGCAGCGCCTGGACGAAGTACCGCTGCGCCAGGCCGTGCGCCGCGATGTCGAAGGACGTCCAGCCGGCCAGCCTGGTCAGGTCGGCGACGGCCGCGAAGAGCGCACGGCCGATCTGCTCGCCGTAGCGGCCGCGCAGCATCGGCTCGGCCTCGCTCTCCAGGTACCGCACCAGGGCCTGCCGGGCGTGGCCGCCGCCGTAGGCCTGGTCCAGGGCGCGGAACAGGTCCCCGACCGCGCGGATCGCGGCGATGTCGCCCCGGCCGACCCGCAGGCTGGGGCGCGGCTCGCGCCCCAGGTCGTTCAGCGGCGGTTCGACGGAGACGGGCGGGCGCCGGCTCTGCAGCGGCACCCGGCCGAGCGAGCCTCCCGCGGCCCGGGCCGCGGGCGCGGCGGCCGCCGCCCCGCCGCCTGCCGGGCCCGACGGCGGGCCGCCGGGCCCGGGCGAGGGGTCGAGCAGCCCCGGCACCGAGCCGTCCCGGGCGACCCGCTCCTCGGTACGCCCGATCAGCCAGTCCCGGCTGGGCACCACCAGGCCGGCCGGGGTGAAGGCGATCTTGCGCAGCTCGGACTGCGGGCCATTGTCCTTGCGCCACATGCTCGCCACGATGTCCACCGCCTCCTGCGGTGTCTCGGCGAACTCCAGCCCGGCATAGACCGGCGCGCAGGCGTCCAGGCCGAGGTCCTGGGCGGTGAGGCGGCGGCCGAGCCGGCGGGTGAAGACCTCGGCGATCAGCGCCGGGGTGGCGCCGCGTGGCTGCTGACCGCGCAGCCAGCGGGTGACGGAGGTCTTGTCGTACCTCAGGTCAAGGCCGTGCTCCAGGCCGAGCTGGTCGACCCGGCGGGCCAGGCCGGCGTGGGAGAAGCCGGCCTCCTCGATCAGGGCGGCCAGCTGGCCGTTCTGCGGGGAGGAGGACGAGACCGAGGCCGGGACCGACGGGGTGTCGGCCGCCGGGCCGGGGGTGGCCCCGCCGGGGATGGGCGAGGTGGCGGTGGGTGCGGCGGCGCCCGCCGCCCCGGCGGGCGGCGGGCCTGGCTGCGGCGGGCCTGGCTGCTGCGGGATGCCGCCGACGTGCGCCGGGGCGGCGGTGTGAGCGGTCGTGTGGGCGGCGGGCAGGGCGTCGGGCGCGGCCGGAAGGGCCCGCCCGGCCGGCCCTCCGTGCGGGTCGAGCGGGTCGAGCGGTCCGTACGCCGGGCTGTCGGTTGCAGGCCGTTGGGGCATAGTCAGTCAACACCTCTCGAGCGCCGCACCGGCACGACCAGTCCCCCGGTGCCTGGGGCGGCGCCCCCTGTCGGGAATCGGCGTGAATGTAGCGAGCATTCAGGCGCGATGCGCGGTTCTGGCCGGGCAATCCTCCGAACGGGTGAAGCAACGGCGTCCATTGTGGGGAAGAGGGGACAACGGGGGTTTGCGATTCGCCCGGCACCCCGCCGATCGGGACACATGGGTGGGCAAGCCATATCCCTGACGAGTGCTGTGGTTGCCGGACACATAGGACCGCGGCCCGCCGGTTCCTACCGTTCTCGGCCATGGACACCACTTCGCCCGTGCCTCCCGCCGGCCCGCTCGCCGGCCTGCTCGACGGGCGCACGGCCCTGGTCACCGGCGCCGCCTCGGGGATCGGCCGGGCCTGCGCCGAGGCGCTCGCCGGGGCGGGCGCGCGGGTCTACGTCGTCGATCTGGCCGCCGAGGCGGCCGAACAGGTCGCCCTGCGGATCGGTGGCGTCGTGCACGTCACCGACCTCGCGGACCCGGCCGCCGTGGACGCCCTGCCGGACGACGCCGACATCGTGGTCAACAACGCCGGCCTCCAGCACGTCGCGCCACTGCACGAGTTCCCGCCGGAGCGCTTCACCCTGATCCAGCGGGTGATGGTCGAGGCCCCGTTCCGCATCCTGCGCCGCACCCTGCCGCACATGTACCGGCGGGGCTGGGGACGGGTCGTCAACATCTCCTCCGTGCACGGCCTGCGGGCCAGCCCCTTCAAGTCCGCGTACGTCACCGCGAAGCACGCCCTGGAGGGGCTGAGCAAGACGGTGGCGCTGGAGGGCGCACCGCACGGCGTGACCAGCAACTGCGTCAACCCCGGGTATGTGCGCACCCCGCTGGTGGAGCGGCAGATCGCCGGCCAGGCGCTCGCCCACAAGATCCCCGAGGACGAGGTGGTCGAGCGGATCATGCTCGACCGCACCGCCGTCAAGCGGCTGATCGAACCCGGTGAGATCGCGCAGCTCGCCCTCTGGCTCTGCTCCCCGCACGCCTCCTACATCACCGGCGCCAGCCTGCCCGTGGACGGCGGCTGGACCGCCCGCTGAGCCACCCACTCACCCCGCCCCCGTAGTAGACAGGTGGACCCATGGCCAGTTCTCCCGACGAAGCGAGAGCCAGCTCCCCCCTCTGGAAGGTCGTCGGCGCCAGCCTGATCGGCACCACCATCGAGTGGTACGACTACTTCCTGTACGGAACGGCGGCCGCGCTCGTGTTCGGCAAGGTCTTCTTCCCCAACAGCGACCCGCTGACCGGCACCCTGCTCTCCTTCCTCACCTATGCCATCGGCTTCGCCGCCCGCCCGCTCGGCGCGCTGGTGTTCGGCCACTTCGGCGACCGGATCGGCCGCAAGAGGCTGCTGGTGGTGAGCCTGCTGCTGATGGGCGGCGCGACCACGCTGATCGGCGCGCTCCCGACGTACCACCAGGTGGGCGTGGCCGCACCGATCATGCTCACCGCACTTCGGCTGGTCCAGGGCTTCGCCCTGGGCGGCGAGTGGGGCGGCGCGGTGCTGCTGGTCTCGGAGCACGGCGACCAGCGGCGGCGCGGCTTCTGGGCCTCCTGGCCGCAGGGCGGCGCACCGGCCGGGAACCTGCTGGCAGCGGGCGTGCTCTCGCTGCTGACGACCGTCCAGTCGGACGCCACCTTCCTCGCCTGGGGCTGGCGGGTGCCCTTCCTGCTCTCCGCCCTGCTGGTGCTGGTCGGAATGTGGATCCGGCTCGCGGTGGACGAGTCGCCGCTGTTCAAACAGGCACTGGCGCAGGCCGAGGCGCGCAGGGCCGCCCAGCACGCCTCCGCGCCGGCCGAACAGCCGCCGCTGGTGGCCGTGCTGCGCCACCACTGGCGAGAGGTGCTGGTGGCGATGGGCGCGCGATTGGCGGAGAACATCTCGTACTACGTGATGACCACCTTTGTGCTGGCATACGCCGTCGGCCACGTCCACCTCCCCAAGCAGACCGCGCTGAACGCCGTACTGATCGCCTCCGCCGTCCAGTTCGCGCTGATCCCGGTGTTCGGCGCGCTCTCCGACCGGGTCGGCCGCAAGCCGGTGTACCTGGTGGGCGCGGTGGGGGTCGGCATCTGGGCCTTCGCCTTCTTCGGCCTGGTCGACACCAGGAGCTTCGGCTCACTGGTGCTCGCGGTGACGGTGGGTCTGGTGTTCCACAGCGCGATGTACGCGCCGCAGGCCGCCTTCTTCTCCGAGCTGTTCGCGACCAGGATGCGGTACTCCGGAGCCTCGATCGGCGCCCAGTTCGCCTCCGTCGCGGCCGGCGCCCCCGCGCCGCTGATCGCCACCGCCCTCCTCAAGGACTACGGCAGCTCGACGCCGATCTCGGTGTACGTGGCGATCGCCGCGGTGCTCACCGTGCTCGCCGTGCTCTGCGCCAGGGAGACCCGCGGCCGGGACCTCGGCACGATCGAGCCGGCCGGCACAGTCGACCCGGCCCCGAGTCCCGCCGAGGGTCCGGCCGCTGACGCCCCCTCGGCGGGCAAGCCCGCCGTCGCGTAGCCGCCGGCGACCGGCACTCCGCGCCGCCGGCCGCCGGTCGGCGCCCGCTCCCCCGGCGGGCGCCGGCCGGCGGCTCTCCCCGGGCGCCGCGAGGCGTACCATCGCGCTTCCGTCCTTGTGGCCAGACTTCTGGGGATTGGCGGCCGCCGCATGAACGACCCGCACGACCCGCACGCCGGCCCGGCCCCCGCGCTGCGCCGGCTGCTCGACCTGCTCGCCTCCGGCGCCGCCACCGAGGACTACGCCGAGGTACTCGCCGACGCCCGCCGCCGGGGTGCGCCGGCCGCCGCACTCGCCGAGATCGACGAGGCGACCTGGCTGGCCCTGCGGGTGCACCGGACACTGCGTCAGCACCGGCGCCGGGAGGCCGAACTCACCGCCCTGTTCGACACCGCCGGCGACCTGGCCGCCTCCCGGGACCTGGACGCCGTCCTCCAGGCGATCGTGCGCCGGGCCCGGCTGCTGCTCGGCACCGACACCGCCTATCTGACGCTCCCCGACGAGGAGGCCGGCGACACGTACATGCGGGTCACCGACGGCTCGGTCTCCCAGCTCTTCCAGAACCTGCGGCTCAGCCTCGGCGACGGGCTCGGCGGCCTGGTCGCGCAGACCGCCCGCCCTTACGCGACCCCCGACTACCGCGCCGACGAACGGTTCCGGCACACCGGCCGGATCGACGCCGGTGTCCTGGACGAGGGCCTGGTCGCGATCATCGGGGTGCCGCTGCTGCTCGGCGGGCGGGTGATCGGCGTCCTGTTCGCCGCCGACCGCTCCGCGCGCGCCTTCTCCCCCGACGAGGTCGCCCTGCTCTGCTCGCTGGCCGCGCACGCCGCGATCGCCCTGGACACCGCCAAGTCGCTGGCCGAGACCCGGGCCGCACTGGAGGGGCTGAACTCCGCCAACGCCCTGATCCGCGCCCACTCCACCGCCGTCCAGCGCGCCGAACAGGCCCACGACCGGCTCACCGATCTCGTCCTGCGCGGCGCCGAGGTGCCCGACGTCGCCGCCGAGGTGGCCGCCCTGCTGGACGGCGAGATAGCCGTGCACGACGCCGAGGGCAATCCGCTCACCGGGCGCCCGGCGCCGAGCGAGCCGCTGGCCGAGGCCGTCGCCGCCTCCCGGGCCGAAGGCCGGGCCGTGCGGCACGGCGACAGCTGGGTCTGCGTCCTGCTGGCCGGCCAGGAGCCACTGGGCAGCCTGGTGCTGCGCGGCCGGCCGGGGCTGGACGACGCCGACCGGCGGCTGTTCGAACGGGCCGGCGTGGTGACGGCGCTGCTCCTGCTGCTGCGCCGCTCGGTCGCGGAGACGGAGAACCGGGTGCGCGGCGAACTGCTCGCCGACCTGCTCACCGCGCCCGGACGCGACCCCGCGGGCCTGGTCACCCGCGGCCGGCGGCTCGGCGTGGACCTCGGCCGCCCGCACCTGGTGCTGGTCGCCGAGGCCGCCTGCGCCACCGACCGGGGCCGGCTGGCGGCGGCCGCCGGGCGCTACCTCTTCGGCACCCGCGGCATCAGCGCCGAACACGGGGAGGCCGTCGTCCTGCTGGTGCCCGAGGAGGGGTCCGCCGCAGCGGACACGGCGGGCCCGGCGGGCCCGGCGGGCCCGGCGGGCCCGGCGGCGTCGGGCGCGCAGCAGCCGCGGCGGTCCGGGCGATCGGGGCCCACCCGGACGGTGCCCGCCCAGCAGAGCACCGCCGGTCACGGCACGACCGCCCGCCCGGGCGACGCCGCGCAGCGGGCCGCGCAGCGGGCCGCCGAGCACCTGGCCAGGCTCGCCGGCTTCCCCGTCACCGTCGGCGCCGGCAGCCCCGCCGCGGGGCCGGTGGCGCTGGCCGCCGCACACGCCGAGGGCCTGCGCTGCGTCCGCGCCCTGCGGGTGCTCGGCCGGGCCGGCGAGGGCGCCTCCGCGCAGGCGCTGGGCTTCCTGGGCGTGCTGCTCGGCGACGGCCACGACGTGGACGGCTTCGTCACCGCCGCCCTCGGCCCGCTGCTGGAGTACGACGCCCGGCGCGGCACCGAGCTGGTCCGCACCCTGCGCGCGTACTTCGACAACGGCAGCAGCCTGACCCGGGCCAAGGACGAGCTGCATGTGCACGTGAACACCGTCGTCCAGCGCCTGGACCGGGTCGAGGCCCTGCTCGGCCAGGACTGGAACCACCCCGAGCGCTCGCTCGAACTGCAGCTCGCCCTGCGCCTGCAACTGCTCTCGGGCACCTGACCGACTCGTCCCCCGTCAGGCGTACAGTGGCGAGGTTGGTCTCGAACGCCTGGCAAGGAGCAGCGGTGAGCGAGAACGTACGGTTCGTACGCATGGGCATCGGCGAAGGCTCGGTGCCGTACCAGGAGGCCTGGGAGGAGCAGCAGCGGCTGCACGCCCTGCGGGTCGCCGACGAGATCCCCGACACCGTGCTGCTCCTGGAGCACCCGCCGGTCTACACCGCCGGGCGCCGCACCAACCCGGAGGACCGCCCGCTGGACGGCACCCCCGTGGTCGAGGTCAACCGCGGCGGCGAGATCACCTGGCACGGCCCCGGCCAGCTGATCGGCTACCCGATCATCAAGCTGCCGGAGCCGATGGACGTGGTCGCGTACGTCCGCCGGCTGGAGGAGGCGCTGATCCGCTCCTGCGCCGAGTTCGGCGTGGACACCACCCGGGTCGAGGGCCGCAGCGGGGTCTGGGTCCTGGGCGAGGCCATCGCGGACGCCGTGGTGGACCCGTCGCAGGTGGTGGACATCGGCCGGCTGACCCTGCGGATGGGCCTGCCGCTGGGCATCGACCCGCGCCTGGCCGGCCCGGAGTACGCGCCGTCCAACGCCGGGCAGCGCGGGGACGACCGCAAGCTGGCGGCGATCGGCGTGCGGGTCGCGCGGGGCGTGACGATGCACGGCTTCGCGCTGAACTGCAACCCCGAGATGACCTGGTTCGACCGGATCGTGCCCTGCGGCATCCGGGACGCCGGGGTCGGCTCGGTCTCCACCGAGCTGGGCCGTACCTTCCCGGTCGAGGAGGCGCTGGCGGTGGTCGAGAAGCACCTCGCGGGCGTCTTCGCCGAGCTGCCGGAGCCCGCCCTGACCCGGTAGGAAGCCGCCCGGAGGCAGGCGGGAACACCGGTCGGACCGCAGCCGCGGGCCCGGGCGGGGAATCGCATCCGGGCGGCGAATGTTGCCCGAGCTGGACCGGACCCTGCGAATGCGGGGCCTACGCCAGCGAAAGCCGTACAAGCACAGGCGTACCCTGGGGGTACCCCGTCTAGTTCTAGGAGTCGCACGTGTCCGCTGTCGCACCCGACGGCAGGAAGCTCCTTCGCCTGGAGGTCCGCAACAGCGAGACCCCGATCGAGCGGAAGCCTGAGTGGATCAAGACCCGCGCGAAGATGGGCCCGGAGTACACCGCCCTCCAGTCGCTGGTCAAGAAGGAGGGGCTGCACACGGTCTGCCAGGAGGCGGGCTGCCCCAACATCTTCGAGTGCTGGGAGGACCGCGAGGCGACCTTCCTCATCGGCGGTGACCAGTGCACCCGCCGCTGTGACTTCTGCCAGATCGACACCGGCAAGCCCGCCGACTTCGACCGGGACGAGCCGCGCCGCGTCGCCGAGTCCATCGTGACGATGGACCTGAACTACGCCACGATCACCGGTGTCGCCCGTGACGACCTGGAGGACGGCGGCTCCTGGCTGTACGCCGAGACGGTCCGCCAGGTGCACCAGCAGACCGCCGGGCGCGAGGGCGGCCGCACGGGCGTCGAGCTGCTGATCCCGGACTTCAACGCGGTGCCCGAGCAGCTGGCCGAGGTCTTCTCCTCCCGCCCCGAGGTGCTGGCGCACAACGTCGAGACGGTGCCGCGGATCTTCAAGCGGATCCGCCCGGCCTTCCGCTACGAGCGGTCGCTGGACGTCATCACCCAGGCGCGCGCCGCCGGTCTGGTGACCAAGTCCAACCTGATCCTGGGCATGGGCGAGACCCGCGAGGAGGTCAGCCAGGCGCTGGCCGACCTGGTCGGCGCCGGCTGTGAGCTGATCACCATCACCCAGTACCTGCGGCCCTCGCTGCGCCACCACCCGGTGGAGCGCTGGGTGAAGCCGCACGAGTTCGTGGAGCTTCAGCAGGAGGCCGAGGAGCTCGGCTTCGCCGGTGTGATGTCCGGCCCGCTGGTGCGCTCCTCGTACCGCGCCGGGCGGCTGTACCGGCAGGCGCTGGAGCACCGCGAGAAGGCCGCGGTCTGAGATCGCCCACGGAGGGGCGGGGCCTGCCGGCTCCGCCCCTCCGGCGCGTCCGCGGGGGCGTCGGTGCGCACGGGTTTCCGCCCTCGTGCGGTGGCGTCCGGCATCCGCCGTCCGCGCGGCGGGATTGCGCCAATGGGGCGTTCGGCTTTCATCAGGCTTTGACGACTCGGTCACCGGCTGGTAACACCAGGTGGTGACGATGGAACCGTTGACGATGGAACCGTAAGGACCTTCTCGGCTTCGAGGGGAGCTGTTTCGGCATGCAGGTCAGGATCCGATCGGTCGGCACCGCACTGCGGCTCGCCGAAAGCGTCCTGCTGGCCGGCGGCCAGCGGCAGGCCCGGCGCAACGCCTGGGCGGCGGTGTGCGAGAACCGCCGGCACGCCGCCGACCGCGCGCAGAGCGCCCACCTGCCCGGCACCGCCCGGGACGGGATGCCCCGCTGAACGGCGCGTGCCCGCCCGCCACCCGTTCCGTCACCGTTCCGCCGCCGCCCGGGTTACGGTTCGTACCGATCGGGTACCGGGCTTGGATATCATCCGCCCCCGCCACGTACCATGAGCGTTATGGCGAGGGAAACATCCGAGAACACCGGGCGACTGAAGCAGATCCGCCTGGCATACAAAATGACCAAGAAGGTCGACAGCAAGATCGGCCTGATCATCGGCGGCGTCGGCCTGCTTACCTTCGGCGTGTTCCTCGCCATTGGCTTTGCGATCGATCACCCCATCTACCTGGGCGTCCTGGGCTTCATCGTGGCCTTCCTGGCCATGGCGATCGTCTTCGGCCGCCGGGCCGAGCGCGCGGCCTTCGGGCAGATGGAGGGCCAGCCGGGCGCGGTCGCGGCCGTGCTCAACAACATCAAGCGCGGCTGGAGCGCCAACCCGACCCCGGTCGCGGTCACCCGCAACCAGGACGCGGTCTACCGCGCCGTCGGCCGCCCCGGCATCGCGCTGATCGGTGAGGGCAACCCGAACCGGGTCCGCCAGCTGCTGGCCTCCGAGAAGAAGAAGATGGCCCGCGTGGTCGGTGACGTGCCCGTGCACGACATCGTGGTCGGCACCGGCGAGGGTGAGATCCCGCTGAAGAAGCTGCAGGTCCACCTGATGCGCCTGCCCCGGGCGATCACGCCGGCGCAGGTCACCGAGACCAACGACCGCCTGCGCGCGCTGGGCGACCTGCTCTCCAAGGCGCCGATCCCCAAGGGCCCGATGCCCAAGGGTGCCCGGATGCCCAAGGGCGGCCAGGTCCGCTGACCCTCCCTAGTTGAACGACACGGCCCCGCCGCGGAGACTCCGCGGCGGGGCCGTTTGACGCTCACCGGCCGGTCGGTGCCTGCCGCCCGCCCCGCGGATTGGTCGAATGTGATTTCCGGGTGGCGGTCGATGCCCGATGGTCGGCGATCGCCGACCGAAACCGACCGACTGCCGACCGGAGCTGTCGCGACCCGGCGGCCTTGGACCCGGGCCCCTGGATCTGGATCCGGGCCCCTGGATCCGGGCCTAGGATCCACTGCTTCGACTCAGATCCGAACTTCAACGGTGCCGACGGCCTTGTCGTGCAGCCCGCGGGTGTCGCGGTCCCAGACCAGGGCCGGCACCACCAGGCAGAGCAGGACCGTACGCAGCAGTACCTGCGGGATGCTCGCCCGCTGCCCGTCCAGCCGGACCACCCGCAGGCCGAACAGGCGCTTGCCGACGGTCGTGCCCGAGGTGGCCAGCAGCAGGACGGTGACCACGAAGAACAGCGGGGTGGTCCAGAGGTTGGCCTGAGTCGGCTCACCGCGCGCGATCAGCCCGTACGCGACGAGGGACACCAGCCAGCCGTCCACGAACAGCGCGCCGATCCGGCGGCCGGGGCCGGCGACCGAACCGGGGCCCTCCTTGGGCAGTCCGAGGCGCTCACCGCGGTGGCCGAAGTCGGCCCCCATCTTCTCGGCGGCCGCCTTCGGGCCGTCGATCCACGATCCCAACGCTTCTCTGGTGTCCACGAATCCACACTAACCGGGCGCCCCCCGCGCTCCGTCACCGACTCCCCCGGAGGGTGAATCGGATGTCGCCGGCTTGCCTCAAGTGGTCCAGACCACCTGGAGGCCATGGCCTTGCGGGGTGAAGCGATTTGCCCGGAAGAGTACGCCTTTGCCACCCGCCCGGCGAGGGCGGTTAACATTCAGGAAACAGCCGAGTCACTAACCGGAAACGGGCCGTTCCTAGGGTGAGGCCCAATCCGCACTGAGGAGGATGGATGTTCAACAACGCCGCCGAGGTCAAGCAGTTCATCACCGACAACGATGTGAAGTTCATCGATGTCCGGTTCTGCGACCTGCCAGGCGTCATGCAGCACTTCTCCGTACCTGCGGCGACCTTCGATCCGGCCGAGACGCTGATGTTCGACGGCTCGTCGATCCGCGGGTTCCAGGCCATCCACGAGTCGGACATGGCGCTGATGCCCGACCTTGCCACGGCGCGGCTGGACCCGTTCCGCAAGGAGAAGCACCTCAACATCAACTTCTTCATCCAGGACCCGATCACGGGCGAGGCCTACAGCCGCGACCCGCGCAACGTGGCCAAGAAGGCCGAGGCCTACCTCGCCTCCTCCGGTATCGCCGACACCGCGTTCTTCGGGCCCGAGGCCGAGTTCTACGTCTTCGACTCGGTGCGCTTCGAGACCAGCGCCAACGAGTCGTACTACCACATCGACTCCGAGGCCGGCGCCTGGAACACCGGCTCCGCCGAGGGTGACGTACGCGGCTACAAGGTCAAGTACAAGGGCGGTTACTTCCCGGTCCCGCCGGTGGACCACTTCGCCGACCTGCGCGCGGAGATGTCGCTCGAACTCGCCGCCGCCGGTCTGGAGGTCGAGCGCCAGCACCACGAGGTCGGCACGGCCGGCCAGGCGGAGATCAACTACAAGTTCAACACGCTGCTGCACGCCGCCGACGACCTGATGCTGTTCAAGTACATCATCAAGAACGTCGCGTGGCGCAACGGCAAGACCGCCACCTTCATGCCGAAGCCGATCTTCGGCGACAACGGCTCGGGCATGCACGTCCACCAGTCGCTGTGGACCGAGGGCTCCCCGCTGTTCTACGACGAGCAGGGCTACGCCGGGCTCTCCGACACCGCCCGCTACTACATCGGCGGCCTGCTCAAGCACGCACCCTCGCTGCTGGCGTTCACCAACCCGTCGGTGAACTCCTACCACCGGCTCGTCCCCGGCTTCGAGGCACCGGTCAACCTGGTGTACTCCCAGCGCAACCGCTCGGCCGCGATCCGCATCCCGATCACCGGCTCCAACGCCAAGGCCAAGCGCATCGAGTTCCGCGCGCCCGACCCGTCCTCCAACCCCTACCTCGCCTTCGCGGCGATGCTGATGGCGGGCCTCGACGGCATCAAGAACAAGATCGAGCCGCTGGAGCCCGTCGACAAGGACCTCTACGAGCTCGCCCCCGACGAACACGCCTCCGTCCCCCAGGTCCCGGCCTCCCTGCCGGCCGTCCTGGAGGCCCTGGAGGCCGACCACGAGTACCTGCTCGCCGGCGGCGTCTTCACGCCCGACCTGATCGAGACCTGGATCGACTTCAAGCGCACCAACGAGATCGCCCCGATCGCCCTGCGCCCCCACCCCTACGAGTTCGAGCTCTACTACGACCTGTAGGAAGCAGCTGTCCGAGGCCGCCGGCCCGCGTCACAGCGCGGTCGGCGGCCTCGGGCGTTCCCGCCGGCGGGCCGTAGGTCCATGGGCCCGTCAGGTGCCGAAGCCGCCGTCCGGGGTGCCGGGCGGGATCGGCGGGCAGTCGTGCGGGGCGCTCCAGACCGCGGCGTTGGCCAGCAGCGGCTGGGGGAAAACGGTGTCGTGGGTCCGGGTCACAAAGACGAAGACCACCCCGGCCGGCTCGGTCACCACGTCGATCTGCCCGATGGCGGGCTGATCCTCCGCCCGCCACCGGCAGCCGTGCGAGTCGAGGGCGGCGGTGAAGCGCCGCAGCGGCAGATCCGATCCGACGGGGATGAGGGCATTCGAGCCCGGGTCCAGGATCTCGTGGCTCTCCCGCCAGACGTCCGCCGACATCGAGCTCACCCGGCGGCAGCGGCAGACCGTCAGGTCGATGCTGCCGTAGCCGAAGCGGTGGGGCCACCGGTTGGATCCGTCGATCGGGCCTCCGTCCCAGGGCTCCCCGAGTTCGGCGGTGATCTCGGGCAGGGACGCGCCGCGGTACAGCGGTCCGATCCGGCCGTTCGCCCCGAATCCGGCCAGCACGTCGAGTGCGTTCACGGTCGCGAGGGTAGCCGGTGCGGGTGGCGGCGGCGCGGCCCCGTGCCGCGTCGTGCGTTCGTCCCGGGAGTCGGCCGCCCACCTTGGTCCGCCGGGACAGGTCCGGAGTCCCGAGGCGGCGGGCTCAGCGCACGGTGACCGGGAGGGTCTCGTAGCCGCGCAGGACAAGCCGGTCACGGCGGGTGGACGAGCCGGCGGGTGCGAGCCGGGGGAAGCGCGCCAGCAGGGCGGGCAGCGCGACGGCCGCCTCCAGCTTGGCGAGCTGGGCGCCGAGGCAGTAGTGCGGGCCGCCGCCGAAGCTGAGCGGCTGACTGTCGGTGCGGGTGGGGTCGAAGAGGTCGGGGCGGTGGTAGCGCACCGGGTCGTGGTTGGCCGCGCCGAGCAGCACGAACACCGAGCTGCCGCGCGGCGCCGGCAGATCGGCGACGGTCAGACCGTCGGCCAGCGCCAGCCGTGAGGTGAGCTGCACCGGGGAGTCGAAGCGCAGCACCTCGTCGGTGAGCCCGGCCGCGGTCACGGTGCCCGCGCGCAGACCGGCCACCGCCTCGGGGTGCTCGAAGAGCAGGGCGAGGCCGTTGCCGAGCAGGTTGGTGGTGGTCTCGAAACCCGCCACCAGCAGGAGGACGAGGTTGGCCAGCAGCTCCTGGCCGGAGAGCCGGCTCTCGTCCGCCGCGGCGACCTGGACCAGGGCGCTGACCAGGTCGTCCTGGGGGTGGGCGCGGCGCTCGGCCGCGAGTTCGGTGAAGTAGCCGGCCAGTTCGTCCGCCGCCTGGTCGGCTACGCCGAGCTCGGAGTAGTCCGCGATCAGCTCCAGTGCGGTGGTGAGGTCGCTCGCCAGGCCGCGGAAGCGGTAGCGGTCGGCCTCGGGGACGCCGAGCAGCTCGCAGATCACCCCGACCGGCAGGCGGAAGGCGAAGGCGTCCATGAAGTCGACCGGCGAGCCGTCCGCACCCTGCTCCGCCATCTGTGCCAGCAGGTGCTGGACCGCGCCGGCCACGGCGGGCTCCAGCGCCGCGACCCGGCGGGCGGTGAACACCGAGGCGATCAGCGAGCGGACCCGGGCGTGGTGGGGTGCGTTGCTCTCCAGGATGGAGCGGCCGAGCAGGACCGCCGAGGAGTGCTCGTTGAACGCGGGGTCGTAGGCGCCGCGCATCTCGGCGTCGGCGACGGCGAAGCCGGGCATACGGAGCACCTGGTTGGCGGCGTGGTGGCCGACCGCCAGCATCAGGCCGTCACCGCAGTCGACGGCGGGCCCGAGTTCGTGAGCGCGTTCGTAGAGGGGGTACGGATTGGCCCGCCCCTCGGCCGTCATGAGCTGCCCGAATATCCCCGCGCCGTCCATCCCCGCTCCCCTCCGACAAACCATCCGAGAACTTCCGAGTACCGCCGAGTACCGCCGGTGCCGCCAGGTGGCGCCGGGTGCCCCGCAGAGCGCGCCTCCCGGGGCGTGCGGGAAGGCCGGCCGTACCCACTGGTAGGTGAACCGTCCACACGTGGCGCCGAGTTCCCCGCCCGGTGGGTACGCTGGCGGGATGGAGATCTGGATCAACCCCCGTTGCGGGAAGTGCCGCTCGGCGCTCAGTGAGCTGACCGCCGCCGGCGCCGAGTACACGGTGCGGCGCTACCTGGAGGATCCGCCCACGGCCGCCGAGCTGGAGCAGGTGTTGCAGCGGCTGGCGCTCGAACCCTGGGACATCACCCGCCTCGACGAGCAGGCGGCCAAGGATCTCGGCATGAAGCAGTGGACCCGCGAGCCCGGCGACCGGGCCCGCTGGATCGCGGCGATGGCCGAGCACCCCATCCTGATCCAGCGCCCGATCATCACCGCGGACGACGGACACGCCATCGTCGCCCGGACGCCGGAGGCCGTGAAGTCCGTCCTGCCCTGACCGCCGCAACCCCGCCCGCTGGGAATGGCCGGGGCCGGAGAGGCCTTTGGCGGCCCTGAGGCCTGTCAGAGGGGCCCTAGTCCCGCTGGACGACCTTCACCGGCTCGCCCGGGTGCCAGGAGCGGATCCACAGCCGGTCGCCCTCGACGGTGGTGAGCACCACGTGCTCCAGCTCCAGCCGGAAGGCGTGGTACGGGCCGGGCGGGGGCGGCTGCGGCAGCTCGGACTCGTAGGCGGACAGCTCGATCTCGTCGGTGATCTCCACGGCGCGGCCGGAGACCTTGGCGTCCCCACCCTCCATCGACTCATCACCCGGATGGCTGTGCAGGGCGAAGCGGGTGTCCCGCTGGAGATCACGGGCCTTCATTGCGCCGTACATCGATCCGATCGTCAGATCGGCGCCGATGAAGGCCACCTCGGTACCGCTCACCCGCGGCGAACCGTCCCTGCGCAGCGACGCCAGGACATGGTGCTTGTTGGCCTCGAAGCGGGCCCGTACCAGGGGCGCCAGGTCGGGGGCCTCGTGCTCGAAATCCTGCCAGGTAGCCATGGCGACAGTCTGGCACCGGGCACCGACAACCGGGCCGGTTGTCGGTGCCCGGTGCCAGACTGGCCAGGTGACCAGCACCAGGACCAAGGCAGGCAGAAACAGCACCGGCACGCCCGCGACGGACGGCCCGGCGACGACCTACATCGCGTTCCTGCGGGCGATCAACGTGGGCGGGCGCACGGTGAAGATGGAACGGCTGCGCGCGCTGTTCGAGGAGCTGGGCCTGGGCGGCGTCCGCTCCTACATCCAGAGCGGCAACGTCTTCTTCACCAGCACCGAACAGGACCGCGCCGCCCTGACCCGGCGGATCGAGGACCACCTGGCCGCCGGGCTCGGCTACCCGGTGCCGGTCATGCTGCGCACCGTCGAGGAGATCGAGCGGCTGCTCGCCGCCGAGCCGTTCACCGGTATCGAGGCCACACCCGACGTGCGGCTGATGCTGGTCTTCCTCTCCGAACCGCTGCCGAGGGGGTTCGAGCTTCCGCAGAAGTCACCCAAGGGGGACTTCGAGATCCTCGGCGCGGACCAGGGCACCGCGTACGTGGTGATCCACCTTCAGGGCGGCCGGATGAACATCAACCCGGGCGACGTCTTCGGCAAGACCTACGGCGGCCAGGGCACGGCCCGCTTCCTGCACACCACCGCCAAGATCCTGGCGGCCGCGAAGAAGGGCTGAGCGGGGCGGAATCTGGACAGTCGTGCGGGTGGAGCCCGACAATCACCGTATGACGTCTCCTGAGATCAGCACCCGCGCGGCGCGGCCGTCGGAGGCCGAGCGGGAGCAGGCGCTCGGGGTGCTCAGGGAGAGCGCCGGGGTCGGCCGCATCTCCCACGACACCTTCATGACGCGGATGGAGATCGTGCTCCGCGCTCGCACCAGAGCAGAGCTCGACGAGGTGATGGCGGACCTGGCGCCCCGCGGTGGGGTCTCCGGGCTGGTGCTGCGGATGGTCGGCCGGCTGTCCGCGTTCGCGGTCCGGGTACGCGGCGCCTGGCAGGTCGAGCAGCTGCCGGGGCTGAGCCTGCCGAAGGGCGGCGGGGCACAGCTGCTGACGATCGGCCGACTGCCGGGCTCCGACCTCCGGCTGAGCCACGCCTCGGTCTCGCGTACCCATGCGGAGCTGCGCCGCGAAGGGGACGGCTGGGTGCTGTACGACCTCGGGTCCACCAACGGGACGCATGTGAACGGCCGACGGGTCGCGGGGGCGGTCAGGGTGCGGTCGGGTGATCAGGTGCGGTTCGGCGGGCTGGAGTTCCGCCTGGCCGCGGACTGAGCCGGGCGCGAGCTCAGCGAGGCGCGCACCGAGCCCGCCGTGGACCGACCGCGGCGCCGAAGTGGGCGGGACTCAGTGCGGGAACCGCCGGGCGGGGCGCAGCTGTCCGAGGCCGTCCCGGAACTCCTCGATGGCGGAGGCGATCTGCCGGGTCAGCCGGGTCTGCTCGATCCGGTCGAGGTACCGGTGCTCGGCCGCGAGTGCCTCGACGGTGACCGTGAAGTAGATCGTCATCAGCGGGTTCACGAAGAGCTCGCTGTGCTCGGTGCGGTCGGTGAACCTGACGTCGCCGAACTCACCGCGCAGGGCGGCGGCGACGGATCCCTGCACGATGCTGGGGTGCTCGGGGAGCGCGGCCCGGGCGTGCTCGACGGCGTCCAGGTAGAGACCGGCCTCCCGGCTGTCGCGCGGTATCGAGAAGGCTCCGAGGTAGCCGCCGGCCCGCTCCAGCGCGGCGAGGTTCTCCAGCACCAGTGAGTGGTTGACGCCGTGATAGGCGTCGACGCCGAAGCCCACGCAGGCGACCAGGCGCTCGGGGATCTCGGGCATCCCGGCGACCGCGGCGAGGCTGGCCATGTCCTCCTCCGGCGTGCCGAGGCCAGGCTCGTCACCGCGCATCAGGATGTCCGTACCGCCGTCGACCAGCACGATCGCGTCGATGTCCAGCTCGGCGGTCAGCGCGCGGTAGGGCGGCGCGCAGCGGCTGGACGCCGACCGAGCCCAACGCCCAGACGGTGTCGGGCATACCGTGCAGTCGCAGCCAGCGGGCAAGCGTCCGCTCGGGGAAGTACCGCTCGGCGGAGGCGGTTTCGGGGCGGATCCGGGCGACGTGCGGCTCCAGCCAGACCGAGAGGTCGAGACCGTCGAGATGGCTGAAGGAGAGATTGGCGAGGTGCACCTCCTTGCCGGCCTCGCGCAGGGCGATCGCGAGCGGCAGGCCCGCGTAGACGTCGAATCCGCCGCCGGCGCCGGCGATCAGGATGCGCTCGGCCGCGCGGAGGCGGCTGACCAGCGGGGGTTCCAGGAGAGGTCATCGGGCGGACGCTAGCACCGGGAGGTGGCGGACGGTCAGGAATTGTCAGTAGGGGGTGCAAGGATCTGAACATGACCGAGGACACGCTGCTCTCCCCCGATGTACTGCGCGACGCCGAGGAGCGCGCGCGGGAGTTGATCCGCTGCGGATTCCAGGAGGCGGACGAGATAGCCGAGTCCCTGGTCGACTTCCTCGACGACCAGGGGCTGACGGAGGAACAGGCGGCGCGGATCGTCGCACCGCTGTGGCAGCAGCAGTTGGCGGAGCAGGCCGGCTGGCCGGCGGTGACGGACGTCGACCGGCTGGTGGAGGCGTTCGACGCGCTGGAGGACAGCGGCATCGTCACGGCGATGGACTTCACCTGCTGTAGCAGCTGCGGCTACGCCGAGATCGGCGGGGAGGCGGAGGAGAGTTCACGGGGCTTCGTGTTCTTCCACGAGCAGGACACCGAGCGGGCGGCGGCCGGCGGCGGCCTGATGCTGCGCTACGGGGGCTTCCGGGGCTCGGCGCAGGAGACGACCCGGATCGGGCATGCGGTGGTGGCCGCGCTGGGCGAGGCCGGGCTGGCGGTGCGGTGGAGCGGCTCCCCGGACGAGGCGATCACCGTCGCGCCGCTGGAGTGGCTGCACCGGCTGCCGGAGTAGCGGCCGGCACGTCCAGAGCGGGACGGCCAGCCGCCGGGGGACCGGGGGGACGCCACGGCGAGCCCGCCGACCCCCGGTGGGCCGGGCGCGCGCTCAGGCGTCCGGCAGAAGTTCGGCCGCGACACCGGCCAGGATGATGGCGAGCCCCCGCTCGAACCGGCGGTCGTAGTCGGCGAAGAGGTCCCGGCCGGCGGCGGCCGCGAGCGGGTGATCGGTCCCGATCCGGGCCGCTCGCTCGGCCGGGTCGTAGGCCGACGCCGGGGAGCCCTCACCGGGCAGCGGCTGGACGGCCTGCTCCTCGATCACGAAACCGATGGTGTACGCGTAGGCCGTGAAGAAGGCCTGGACGGCGTCGCCGAGTTGGAAGCCCTCGGAGACGAGGATCTCCAGCAGCATGTTCTGGCCCTCGGTGTGGCCCTGGTCGGTCAACCGGGTGCCACTGAAGACCTTGGCGCCGTCGCGGTAGCCGAGCAGGCCGGTGCGCAGGGTGCGGCAGGTGGTGGCGAGGACCTGGCGCCAGTCGGCCGGGCGGGCGGCGGCAGCGCCGTCCTGGCCACCTCCACCCTCGCCGACGGCAGTCATCCGGCGGAGCATCTCGGTCGCCATCTCGTCCAGCAGCGCCTGCTTGCTTGCGAAGTGCCAGTAGAGCGCGGGCGCCTTGACGTTCAGTTCGGTGGCGATGCGCCGCAGCGTCAGGCCTTCGAGGCCGGTCTCGTTGAGCAGCCGTAGGGCGGTGTCGACCACCAGGGCGCGATCGAGCTTCTGTGCCGCCATGTACCGGCCCTGCCTCACTGTCCGTAGCTCCGCGGCTGAACCCTTGAACCTCCGCGCCCCTGAACGCGGGCACGCCTGAGCCCAGAATTCTGGACCCTTGACAACTTAACACCGTTAAGGCCATCCTCGGAAACGTCCGCAGCTTAACGATGTTAAGGAGGCTCTCGTGAAGGACACGGGCCAGACCACCGAGCACGAGCACATCGAGGTCCTGATCGTGGGCGCCGGCCCGACCGGTCTCACCCTTGCCTGCGACCTCGCCCGGCGCGGCGTACGGGCGCTGCTGGTCGATCGCGCCGCCGCGCTGTTCCCCGGCTCGCGCGGCAAGGGACTGCAACCGCGCACCCAGGAGGCCTTCCACGACCTCGGCGTCATCGACGCCGTCCACGCGGCCGGTGCGCCGTACCCGCTGATGGCCGGGTGGGAGGACGGCGAACGGACGGGCGAGTGGGCGCTCTTCGAGCGTGGCACCCCCGGGCCGACCACCCCGTACGCCGAGACCTGGATGCTGCCGCAGTGGCGGACCCAGGAGATCCTGCACGCGCGGCTGCTGGAGCTCGGCGGGACGGTCGGCTTCGGCATCGCCGTGACGGACGTCCGGCAGCACCCCGACCGGGTCGAGGCTGCACTGACCGACACGGACGGCACCGCCAGGACGGTCACCGCGCGGTACCTGGTCGCCGCCGACGGCGGGCGCAGCACCGTACGCCGGGCGATGGGCATCGCGATGATCGGCGAGGAGGTGGACCCCCGGCCCGCGCTGGTCGCCGACGTACGGATCGACGGCCTGGACCGCGACAACTGGCACATCTGGCCGAAGGCGCCGGGCGGCGCGCTGCTGCTCTGCCCGATGCCCAGCAGCGCGGACTTCCAGCTGTTCGCCCAGTTCGAGGAGGGCGAGCCGGACACCTCGGCGGATGCCGTCGGCGCGCTCATCGCCGCCCGCACCCACCTGCCGCGCAGCTCGGTCCGCGAGGTGCGCTGGGCCTCGGACTTCCGGCCGCGGGCGGCGCTCGCCGAGCGCTTCCGGCTGGGCCGGGTCTTCCTCGCCGGGGACGCTGCGCACATCCACTCCCCCGCCGGCGGCCAGGGCCTGAACACCAGCGTCCAGGACGCGTACAACCTCGGCTGGAAGCTCGGCCAGGTGCTGCGGCACGGCGCCGACCCGGAGCTGCTGGACAGCTACGAGCAGGAGCGGCTGCCGGTCGCGGAAGGGGTCCTCGGCATCAGCACCCGGCTGCACCGGGCGGGCGGCTCGGGGCAGGGCCTGGTCAGCACCGGCGCGGCCAGGCGCGGCGAGGACACCGACCAGCTCGGGATCGGCTACCCGGACAGCCCGCTCACCGTGGAGGCGCGCGGGGCGACAAGGGCGGCCGAGGCGACCGTCGCCGGCGCCCTGCGGGCCGGGGGCCGTGCACCGGACGCACCGTACACGGGGGCGGACGGCACCGCGCGGCACCTGTTCGAGTTCTTCCGGGGCACGCACTTCACCCTGCTGGCCGTCGGCTGTGAGCTGCCGCCGACGTCGGCGCTGCCCCCTGGCCTGCGGGCCCTGCGGCCGACCGGCCGGGTGGCGGCCGAGGCGTACGGACGCGGGCTCTTCGTGATCCGTCCGGACGGCTATGTCGGCCTGGCCACCGATGACCCGGCCGATCTGCCCGGCTACCTGGCGCCGCTGGGCGTGGGCTGAACGACGCGCGGCGCGGCGACGGGTGGCGGTGCAGTGGCGGGCGGGGTGCCGAGCACGGGGCGGGGGCGGGGGCAGGACGGCCGGTGCGCGCGCCCGCGCCGGTCAGTCCGCGAGGCCCCAGAGCGGGCCGGTGCAGCGCTCGTACGTGGCCTGCCAGTGCGGCCAGTGGCGGGCGGTGGTGTCGTCGCAGTCGGCCAGCAGCCCCTGGATGGTGGCCTCGTCGACGCCGTCCAGCAGCCAGGTCAGCGCGTCCGCGTGGCCCGGGCCGTCGGCGGCGCGCAGCAGGTCGAGCAGCTCGGGGAGGGTGCCGATCCGGGAGGTCGGTGCGAAGACCTTCTCCATCCGGGGCAGCAACTGGCGCTCCTCGACCCGCAGATGGGTCTCCAGCCGGGCGGCCAGGTCCTCGATCGCGTACGCGACCGGCCAGGCGCTGCCGGGGTCGCGGGTGGCGATCCGCACCAGGGTGGTGACCCGGGTGAAGGAGTGGTCCAGGTTGTGGTGGTCCGACTCCAGCCAGTTGAGCAGCAGCCGCTGCTCGGGCGCGAAGCGGCGCACGACCGGCCAGAGCCGGGTGTCCTGCTGCTCGTGGTGGCAGGTGAGCATCGCGGTGAGAAAGTCCCAGTGGCGCTGGAGCGCCTCGGCCTGGATCTCGTCACCTGGCTGGAGCAGTCGCAGCGCGTTGGGCAGTCGGGCGAGGTCGCGGCGCAGTGCGCGGTGCACCAGCCGCACTCCGGCGAAGCGCATGGGCGCCACGTCGGGCTCGCCCTCCGCCGGCTCACGGCTCGGGTCCGCCTGGGCGGGGACGTTCGGGGACTCGACGGGCAGCAGATGGCTGGGCATGACGCTCTCTTCGCAACTGGCTGAGGCTGGGTGAGTCTGGCTTCACCAGAGTGGTCACAGTCGATCAGGGTCGAATCAATGTCCGATTGACGTGCAGGTCAGCGCCGTGACGCAACATTTCGGGGGCTCCTGGGCGTGTAGTGAACGGGGCGTGCCGAGGCGCGCCCCGGGGGAACGTACGGGGGGCCGTGAAGCAGATGTCACCAGACCAGGAGCAGTCGTTCGACGAGTTCGTCGCGGTCCGCTACGCAGGACTGCGCCGGACGGCGTACCTGCTGTGCGGGGACTGGCACCTCGCCGAGGACCTGGTGCAGACCACGCTGGTGAAGCTGTACGCCCGCTGGCCCCGGCTGCGCGAACCGGAGTCGGCCTGCGGGTACGCGCGGACCACCCTCGTCCGCCACTACATCGACACCAGACGCCGGCGCGGCTCACGGGAGGTCGCGACGGTCGACGTCCCCGAGGTGGTGGACGGCCTGCCCTCCGGCGCCACCGACCCCGACCCGGAGCGGCGGTTGGCGCTGCTGGCCGCCCTGGCGCAGGTCAGCCCGGGGTACCGGGCGGTGCTGGTGCTGCGGTTCTGGGAGGACCAGAGCATCGAGGCGGTGGCGACCGCGCTGGCCACCAGCACCGGCGCCGTGAAGTCCAGCACCAACCGCGGGCTGGCCCAGCTGCGGGCGATCCTGGGCGACTCGCTGCGCGAGATCGCCGGGAGCTGAGTGCGGCGTACCCCGGGCCGGCATCCGGCCGGGCCCGAGCTGACGGAGGAAGAGATGACACTGGACGACCCGGCGTTCGGCGCTGACGAGATGGGCGCCCTGTTCCGCGCGGTGCTGGACCAGCCGGAGCCGTCCCCGCCGCAGGTGGTGACGGACCGGGCCCGCCGGGCCGGTACGCGGCTGCGCCGCAGGCGCCGGCTGCTGACGGCGACCGCCGCGGTGGCGGCGGTGGGCGTCATCGCCTCCGCGGGGGTGGCGGTGGGGCAGCGCGGCCCGGAGGGCGGGAAGTCCGGCATGCCGAGCGCGGCCGCCACCGGCGCCGCCCCCGCTCCGCCGCCCGCCGACGAGGCGACCGTGACCGCGTCGACGCCAGCATCAGCGACCGCATCGGCGACCGCGAGCGTGGAGCGCGCGGGCCGGCGCGAGTCGGCCGGCTGAGGACGGCGCCCGGGACCCCGCCCGAGAGCACGCTGCGCCGCGCCGCGGCCGCTGAGATCCCGGGCCTGCCGACGGCCGCGTCAGTCGGCCTCGGGCCCCGCCAGGTTCTTGGTCAGCCACTGGAGGGTGTCCGGGATCATCTTCTTGAAGTCCGTCGTGAGGTGCTTGCCGCCCGGCTGCTCGTAGTACTCGACCTTCAGCGGACCGGCGGCCTTGGCGACCCACGCCTTGACCAGCTTCATCTCGTACGCGTTGGCGCCGCCGGCGGTCGCGAGCATCCGCACGTCGGCCTTGCCGGCCCCGACCATGACGTCCGGGCTGTTGGCCAGCCGCTCGGCGTCGTGGCCCTTCCAGAGCGGCGAGTCCGGGTTGAAGTAGCCGTCGATCGGGACGGCGGCCTTGAAGGTGTCCGGGTACTGAAGCGCCAGCTTGGCGCTGCAGAAGGCCCCGGTGGAGGCGCCCATCAGGCCCCAGCCGTCGCGGCCCTTGACCGTACGGAAGTTGGCCCGGACGAAGTCGGGGATGTCCTGCGCCATCCAGGTGCCCATCTTGGGCTGGCCGGGGATGTCACTGCACTCCAGGGCCTTGGCCTCGCTGGAGTCCAGGTTCTGCACCGGCATGATCATGATGAACGGGTGCGCCTTGCCCGCCTTGACCAGCTCGGCGTTGACCTCCTGGATCGGCAGCTGGTTGTCCGTCCAGGTGTTGTAGCCGGCGCTCTGGCCGCCCGCGTACAGGGTCAGGACCGGGAAGCCGGTCTTGGCGTACTTCGGGTCGTTGTACTCGGGCGGGAGCCAGACCCAGACCTTGCCGGAGACGCCCGACTTCGGACCGTTCAGTGTCGTCATGATGATCTGGCCGGCCGCGGTGTCCCGGGCCTTGGAGAAGCTCGCGCTCGGGCCGGTGGGCATCAGCACCTTGCTGGGCTTGGCCGGGGCCGTACTGGTGGGCGGCGCGGCGGAGGTGCTGCCGGGCGCGGAGGCCGTGCCGCCCCCGGTGGCGGACGGGGAACCCGCGCGGGGCCCCTCGCCGGCCTTCGCCGCATTGCCGCTCGGGCTGGTGCCCTCGCTCCCGCAGGCCGCGAGCGCGGCGGCCAGGGCGAGGGCGACGGCGCCGGTGAGGACGGCGCGGGTACGGGTGGACTGCGGCTGCACGGTGACGACTCTCCGACCGGTGTCACGCCCGCTCTCTTCGGAGCCGGGCGGCGGCCCCCGGGTGGGACCTTGGCGGCGTGGGGGACGGCGGCATGCCCGTCCTCCGGTCCGGCGCCCCGCCCAGCCCTGCTCCGGTCCTCGGATCCCCGGGGAGCGGCGCGCCGTCCTGCGATCTTATGACGTGGGTCGGAGCGGGCCGGTTGCGCGGCCGGCACCGGGCTTTCCAAGCTTTACCCCTGTTTGGGCAAAGCCTTCCGTGCACCCCCGCCGGTCGACGGGGGCCGCCCCGACGCCACCCCGCCGGGCGGCGGGGACACGTGGGGAACGGGCGGGGAACGTGCGTGGAACGGGCCAGCGGGGGACGACCGGGCGCCGGCGCCGGGCCGGGCTTCGGACCCCGGCCCGCCCGCCCGATCGCCCGCCCGCCCCGGACATCCCGCCATACCGGGACGGGCCGGGCACACCGCTCTTCGGAGCCTTCCACGAGTGACACCCCCCGGGGCAGCCGCGATGATCGACTGACCACCGCAGCCCGCCGAGGAGCCCGTCATGCCGCAGCAGATCGCCGTCGTCACCGGAGCCGGCACCGGCGTGGGCCGGGCCGTGGCACTGGAGCTCGCGGCGGCCGGCTGGCAGCTCGTCCTCGCCGGGCGGCGGGCCGAGCCGCTGCACGAGACGGCCCGGCTCAGCGGCGGGACGACGGCCGTCGTCCCGACCGACATCACCGACGCCCGAGCGGTGAAAGCCCTCTTCGACGAGAGCGCCGAGCGCTTCGGCCGGGTCGACCTGCTCTTCAACAACGCCGGGACGTTCGGCACCCCGACCCCGGTGGAGGAACTCGACCCCGCCGAGTGGCGGGCGGTGGTCGACCTCAACCTCACCGGCAGCTTCCTCTGCGCCCAGGCCGCCTTCCGGCTGATGAAGGCGCAGGACCCACAGGGCGGGCGGATCATCAACAACGGCTCGATCTCCGCGCACGTGCCGCGTCCGCACTCCATCGCGTACACCGCGACCAAGCACGCCGTCACCGGCCTCACCAGGTCGCTCTCGCTGGACGGCCGGCCGTACCGGATCGCCTGCGGGCAGATCGACATCGGCAACGCGGCGACCGACATGACGGCGGCGATGAGCCGCGGGGTGCGCCAGGCCGACGGCCGGATCGCCGTCGAGCCGACCATGGACGTCGCGGACGTGGCGCGGACCGTGCGGCACATGGCGGAGCTGCCGCTGGAGGCCAATGTGCAGTTCGCGACGGTGATGGCGACCGCGATGCCGTACATCGGCCGGGGCTGAGCCCGTCGGCGGGCTCCCAGGTCGGGCTCCCGCATAAGGCTCCCGCATCGGGCCCCGGCCCTCCCGCCCGGCCCGGAAATCCCGGGCGTCGCACCCGCCGCATGGCATAGCTTGGGCGGATGGCTCTTGAGGATCGCACGGCCACCCCCGGCCCGGCCCCGGTCGACCGCGTCGACCGCAGGGCGGTCGTCGCCGCCACGGTGTCGGTCGTGCTCTGGGCCTCGGCCTTCGTCGCGATCCGCGACGCCGCCGACCACTTCGGCCCGGGAGCGCTGGCGCTGGGCCGGCTGCTGACTGGCTCGGTTGCGCTGTTCGCCATCCTGCTGGTCCGCGGCGAGGGCCTGCCGCCGCGCGCCGCCTGGCCGGGGATCGCCGTCTCCGGGCTGCTCTGGTTCGGGCTGTACATGGTGGTACTGAACTGGGGCGAGCAGAAGGTCGACGCCGGCACGGCCGCGATGGTGGTCAACGTCGGGCCGATGGTGATCGCCCTGCTCGGCGGGTGGCTGCTGAAGGAGGGCCTCCCCCGCGGGCTGGTCACCGGCATGGCGGTGTCGTTCGCGGGTGCGGTGGTGGTCGGCCTGTCGATGTCGGGCGGCGGCGAGGCCTCCGTCCTCGGCGTGGCGCTCTGCCTGCTGGCCGCCCTCACGTACGGCGCGGGCGTGGTCGCCCAGAAGCCGGCGCTGCGGCACGCCTCACCGTTGCAGGTCACAGCCTTCGGCTGCCTGATCGGCACGGTGGCCTGCCTGCCGTTCGCCGGGCAGCTGCTCTCGCAGGTCCGGGACGCGCCGCTGCGGGCGACGCTGGACGTCGTCTACCTGGGCCTGTTCCCGACCGCGCTGGCCTTCACCACCTGGGCGTACGCGCTCGCCCGCACCACCGCCGGGCGGATGGGGGCGACCACGTACGCGGTGCCGGCCCTGGTGGTGCTGATGTCCTGGGCCGTACTGGGTGAGGTGCCGGGCTGGCTCACACTGGCCGGCGGGGCACTCTGCCTGGGCGGCGTGGCGCTGTCGCGCCGGAGCTGACGGGCGACACCGGACCGCGTCACTCGTCGTGCGAGTAGCGGTAGCGGTAGCGCAGTGCGGGCGGCGGCGCGAGGGCGTTGCCCCGCTCGCGGTGGCCGTCCCAGCGGCCGCCGGAGAGTTCGACGTCGAGGACGACGGGGATGGGGGTGCTCATGCCCCGATGGTGGCAGCGGGGGGTCGGATCGAGGCTTGACGGCCGCGAGCCACTCGGAGGAGACAATCCCTGGGCACAGCGCTGACGGCCGGCCCGCCTCGCCGAGTGGCGCGAGGCAGGGCGGCCGTCAGCACGCGGGCCGGGGCGCACGGACCGGCCGCGCTCAGGGGCGCCAGGTGTCGTTCAGCGTGACCTTGCCGGACGAGGGCACCGTCGCGGTGCGGTTGGCCCCGGACTCCCAGGTCACCGCGCCGGCGGCGTCCTTGCGGATGTACTTGTACTGGAACGAGGTGCCGGCCGCCAGCGCGACGTCCAGCTTCCAGACCGGGTACGCGGCCGAGGAGAGCGGCAGCGCCTTGCCGGTGTCCCAGCCGCCCAGCGCGGCGTTGTCGCCGACCACGTAGATGTTCTGGCCGAGCACGGTGGTGGCGTTCACCGCGAAGGACGCACCGGAGCTCGCCGGCGGCTGGGTGCCGCCGCCGCTCGCGCCGACGTACAGCGCGACCGCGTCACCCGCGCCGACGGTGGCGGTGAACTTCCCGTCCGAGCCGACGGTGTACGTGGTGCCGGTGCAGCCGCCGCTGACCGGGTCGCCGTGCTGGACGTCGCAGTACGAGCCGGCCGGCAGCGAGGTCTGGAAGGTCTGGGTGACGGCGCCGGACTCGCGGTTGATCGCGACGAAGCCCTTGCCTCCCCGCCCGAACGCGATCGCGTTGTTCCCGTTGGACCACCAGTTGGTGATCCCGGTGCCGGCCACCGCGTTGCGGAAGCCGACCATGTTGGCGACCTGCCGCCAGGCGTGCGTGCAGTTCCAGCCGTCGCTGTAGCAGGCGCTCACGGCACCGCCGTTCGGCGGGCCGTCGTCGTGGCCGGAGAAGGCGTACCCGGAGTAGACGTTCGGCGAGCCGTAGGGGTTGGCCAGCATGAAGACGTTGGCCAGCGTGTAGGCGCTGCCGTCCCGGTAGGTGAGGGTGGAGCCGTTGCGCTCGGTGTCCCAGTTGTCGACGAAGGTGCGGGCCTTGTCACCGGGGAGCAGGCCCGAACCCCAGCCGGAGAGGTCGGCCAGCCGCCCGCCGCTGAAGGCGCTCTTGAGCCAGGTGCCGGAGCGGAACTCGTCCACGTCGCCGGTGCCGGTGTACTCGGACGGCTGGATCGGCTCGCCCGCGCCGTAGATGACCTCCTGCACCCAGTACGCGCCGGGGTTGGCCAGCTTGGCCTTGATGGCGGCGAGGTCGGCGGCGGCGATGTGCTTGGCCGCGTCGATCCGGAAGCCGTCGACGCCGAGCGAGGCGAGGTCGTTGAGGTAGCCCGCGATGGTCTGCTGGACGTACCCGCTGCCGGTGTCGAGGTCGGAGAGGTTGACCAGCTCGCAGTTCTGGACGTTGCCGCGGTCGCCGTAGTTGCTGATCGCGGCGCGGCAGGAGTGGAAGTCCTGGTCCTGGTAGTAGCCGGGGTAGTTGTACTTGCTGTACACGGTGCCGCCGGAACCGGTGCCGGAACCGGCCGACATGTGGTTGATCACCGAGTCGGCGATCACCTTGACGCCGGCCGCGTGGCAGGTGGAGACCATGCTCTGGAAGGACGTCCGGTCGCCGAGGCGCCCGGCTATCTTGTAGCTGACCGGCTGGTAGGAGGTCCACCACTGGGCGCCCTGGATGTGCTCCTGGGGCGGGGAGACCTCGACGAAGCCGTAACCCTTCGGGCCGAGGGTGTCGGTGCAGGCCTTGGCGACGGAGTCGAAGCGCCATTCGAAGAGGGTGGCGGTGACGTCCTTGCTGCTGGGCGGGGTGGCCTGGGCGGCCGGGGCGTTGCCGAGCGAGGCGGTCAGCGAGAGCGCGAGGGCCGCGGAGGCGGTGAGCGCTCCCGCGACGCGGGCACGCCGACGGGTGGGGGCGGTGGGGACCACGTTGTCTCCTGGGGGCTGGGGTGGGGGCAGCCTGGGACCGAATCTGCAAGGTTTCTGAAACTTGCAGGAAACTTGCAGCGCCGAACATATGACCGACCCCATAACCCGTCAAGGGCCTTCGGAGCAACGGTTTGATAGCGCCGACACCGGCCGCATACGACCTTTCAGGGCGCGACTGCGCACGTCAGAGCAGGTCGGGGCCGTCAGGGCGGATCAGCGCACCGGGGCACGCCGGGGCACGCCAGTGCGCCGGGGGACACCGCGCGCCACGCCTCGGGGGCGGCACACGACGGGACGGAGCGTCAGATCGCGTCCGGCCCGCGTTCGCCCGTCCGTACCCGGACGACGGCCTCGACCGGCACGGCCCACACCTTGCCGTCGCCGATCTTGCCGGTACGCGCCGTGTGCACGATGGCGTCCATCACCCGCTCGGCGTCCTCGTCCGCGACCAGGATCTCGATCCTGACCTTGGGCACGAGGTCGATCCGGTACTCGGCACCCCGGTACACCTCGGTGTGCCCGTGCTGGCGCCCGTACCCGGTGGCCTCGGTGACGGTCAGCCCGTGCACGCCGATGGCCTGAAGTCCGTCCTTGACCTCGTCCAGCTTGAACGGCTTGACGATGGCGGTGATCAGCTTCATACGGCGCAGGCCTGTCGGACGAGTGCGTGAGCACGTGGGCGTGGGCCCCCGCACCGCAGGCCCGGAACGCCGCGATCGTACGCGCTCGCGGGGCGCACGGCGAGGTCCTGCGGGCCGAGTCCCGCCGCGCCGTCACACCGCTGCACCCACGCGCCGTCGTGCCGTCGTGCCGTCGTGCCGTCGCGTACGACCGCAGGGCCCGGCAGCGGTTGCTGCCGGGCCCTGCCCCTGTCCTGCTGGTTGCGCCGGGTCCTACCCGTACCGCTGCTACCGCCGGCTGGCCGGCCCGGCGTCAGCTGGTGGCGATCGAGGTGTCGTCGATCACGAAGCTCGTCTGCAGCGAGGAGTCCTCGGTGCCGTTGAACTTCAGGGTGACCGTCTGGCCGGCGTAGGCCGAGAGGTCGAAGGTGCGCAGCTGGTAGCCGGAGGCGGCGTCCACGTTGGAGTAGGTCTTCAGGCTGGTGCCGTTGACCGTGACGGCGAGCTTGTCGTAGACGGTGCTGCCGCTCTCCGCGGTGTCGATGTGCAGGTAGAAGCTGAGGCTGGCCTTGCAGCCGGTCGGGATGGTGACGGTCTGGGAGAGGCTGTCGGTGTGGGTGGAGCCGTAGCCGTCCAGCCAGGCCTTCCAGGAGCCGCCGTGCGAGGCCTGCGAGGAGCCGTTGTCGAGGACGCCGCTGGTGGCCGTCCACGGGGTGGCGGTGCCGCTCTCGAAGCCGGCGTTGCCGAGCAGCTGCGCCGGGGTGCAGGTGCTGGAGGTGTCGTTGACGGTCCAGGTGAAGCTGGTGCTGCCGCTCTTGGCGGCGGTGTCGGTGGCCGTGACCGTCACGTTGGACGTGCCGAGCGCGGTCGGGCTACCGGTGATCTTGCCGGTGGAGGCGTTGATCGACAGGCCGGCCGGCAGGCCGGTGGCCGAGTAGGTCAGCGCGCCGGTGCCGCCGGAGGCCTGGATCTGCAGGTTCACCGCGGTGTTGATCTTGGTGGTCTGGTTGCCGGGGCTGGTCACCGCCGGGGTGCCCGGGTTGGGGGGCACGGTACCGACGTTGATGCCGGCCCAGGCGGTGGCGACCTGGTTGTACTCGGTGCTGTTCGCGCCGTACAGCGCGGTGGCGGCGTTGAGGGTGGCGGTGCGGGCACCGGCGTAGTTGGTGGTGGAGGTCATGTACGAGGTCAGCGCCTTGTACCAGACCTGCAGCGCCTTGTCCCGGCCGATGCCGGCGACGGTGATGTTGTTGACCGTCGGGCTGTTGTAGCTGACGCCGTTGATCACCTTCGCGCCGCTGCCCTCGGACAGCAGGTAGAAGAAGTGGTTGGCGGGGCCGGAGGAGTAGTGCACGTCCAGGTTGCCGACGCCGGAGTACCAGGCGTCGGGCGACTTGCCGTCCCGGGAGGGCTTGTCCTGGTAGCGCAGCGGGGTGCCGTTGCCGTTGAGGTCGATCTCCTCGCCGATGAGGTAGTCCGGCACGTCGGTCGCCAGGTTCGCGTAGAACTCGACGGCGGTGCCGAAGATGTCCGAGGTGGCCTCGTTGAGGCCGCCGGACTCGCCCGAGTAGTTGAGGTTGGCGGTGGCGGCGGTGACGCCGTGGCTCATCTCGTGGCCGGCCACGTCGATCTCGGTCAGCGGGTGGGTGTTGCCCGACCCGTCGCCGTACGTCATGCAGAAGCAGCCGTCGTCCCAGAACGCGTTCACGTAGTTGTTGCCGTAGTGGACCCGGCTGTAGGCGCCGACGCCGTCGTTGCGGATGCCGCTGCGGCCGAAGGTGTTCTTGTAGAAGTCCCAGGTCGCGGCGACGCCGTACTGGGCGTCGACGGCCGCGGACTCCTTGTTGGCGACGGTGCCGTCACCC
This sequence comes from Kitasatospora sp. NPDC050543, assembly GCF_044457565.1. Taxonomy (NCBI): domain Bacteria; kingdom Bacillati; phylum Actinomycetota; class Actinomycetes; order Kitasatosporales; family Streptomycetaceae; genus Kitasatospora; species Kitasatospora sp. NPDC050543. The sequence goes on from NZ_JBITGZ010000013.1 coordinate 139,891, forward strand.
CAGGAGTCGGTGCTCTTGGTGAAGAGCGTGCCGCTGCCGGAGGTGCCGTTGTTCAGGTTGGTGGTGTACATCCCACCGCGGGTGCCGTCCTTGAGCTGGTACGTGGAGCCGCTCAGGGTGGTGGTCAGCGGCACGGTGCCGACGAAGACACCCTTGCCGGTGCCGGTCATGATGCCCTCGGCCTTGCCGAGCACCTCGCCGGTCCTGGCGTCGGTGATGACGTGCAGGCGGCTCGGGGTGCCGTCGCTCTCGGTGCTGGAGACGACCGTCTCCCAGGCGAGCGTCGGGGTGCCCTTGGCGGCCCAGACGACCAGGCGCGGGGCCGTTTCCAGCGCGGCGCCGGACTCGGCGGCGAGCGCGGCCTCCTGGGCCTTCGGGGCGGCCAGCGCCGGCGTGGTGTTGATGCCGGAGAGCACCGCCTCGCTGGCCTTGGTGACGCCGGTGGTGGCGCCGGTGGCGTCCTGGTGCACGATCAGGTCGCCGCCCAGCACGGGCAGTCCGCTGTACGTCCGCTCGTAGCGCAGGTGCCGGGAGCCGTCGGCGTCGCGTACGACGTCCTTGGTGACCAGCTTCTCCTGGCCGCTCAGGCCCAGGCTCTGGGCGAGCGAGGCGCTCTGCTGGTCGGCGGCGGCGATGAGCTCGGCCCGGGCGGGCACCGCCTGCTGGCCGGCCGGCACGGGTGAAGGTGCGGCCTGCGCGATGACCGGGATGCCGGTCACGAGCAGCGCCGTGGAGGCGGCGAGAACCACTGCCGCCTTCCGGGCATGGGTGTAGCGGGGCATGCGGACTCCTTTTCCGACCGGACGCGGGTTCGCGGGCGGTGGACAGAAACCTGACCGCGGGTTGCGGACAGTGGGGGCCCCCGCCGCCTGTGCGCGGCGCGGGTGCGGTGACCTAGGAGCAGTTCGAATTCAGAAGCGCTGTACCTGACCTGGCACGGCCGCACCGGGGGGTGGGGGACCCTCACATCTGCAGCCGGTGGAATCGTGGCAGCAAACGCGTCGTGAATGACAGATGCATGCCATGGATTGGCCGATTACCGCCCCCTCCGGATTGGCCATCGACATGTCAGGTGTGTTACGGGCAGGGGGGGTTCTGGATATGGGTTTCATTACTGACCATTGGTTCGACCACGCCGCGCGGGCCTTGACCAGTACCCGACATCCCCGGACGGGGCCACCCGCTCGGTACAGCGCCGACACCCCCTGACACGTCACCCGGCCACGCGTGCCATGGGTGCGATCCGGCCAGTACGGGCCAGGAAATCGGCGGGCCCCGCACGGCGCACTCGGTGCGCGATGCGGGGCCCGGCGGGACCTGACGGAGTACTACGGCCGAACGGTCACGACCGGAGGAAGGGGCCGGTCACTGCTGGACGAACACTGCCACGGTGCGCCCGGGAACGGTGAACGTGCCGGTGGCGGCGTCGAATCCGGACTGCTTGACCGCCTGGTCCGCGCCGCCCGCCTGGACGGGGTGCAGGCCCTGCCGGGTGCCCCGCAGGCCGGCCACCGTCTGCCCCTGCACGCCCGGCGTGGCGTTGATGACGACCGTGATGCCCTGCTCCGCGCCCTTCAGCCCGGCGCCGTCCAGGTGCAGCGTGATGACGCCGGGCGTCTCGCCGGCCGTACCGGAGAGCGGGTACGACAGCCGCTGCTGGACGTCGGCCGCCGTCGGCAGCGAGAACAGCGGCGAGGACTGCTTGATCCGCAGCAGCTGCTGGTAGATCGCACTCGCCGCGGTGATGTCGCCGGCGCCCACCTTCAGGTTGGGGTTGGCCAGCAGCGACTTGGACAGCGGCCACATCGCCTTGTTGTCGGCCGCCATCGGCACGCCGCGGCCCCAGCCGTTGCCCTGCACGGGGTCCCAGTGGATCGCGTTGAACCAGTCACCGGAGTCGAAGGAGTTTGCGTCCAGCGACTTCGAGCGCAGCAGGTCGCTGCCGGCCTGGGCGAAGCCGGGCCCCTGGGTGAGGGCGGTGAGGCCCAGCGCCAGCGCCTGCATCCGGGCGCGGTCGGCGGGCGAGGTGGTGGCCGGCAGCTTGAACGCCAGCGCGTCGAACAGGTCGGCGTTGTCGTGCGCGTCGACGTACTCCACCGACTCACCGGGCCGCGCCGCGTAGCCGGTCGGCGAGCCGTTGTAGTCGACTCCCGCGCCGGTGACGCTCTTCCCGCTGCTGTCGGTGAAGGTGTACCCGGCGAGGTTGCCGGTCAGGGCGACCTTGAGCTGGTCCATCTCGTGCAGCAGCCGGGCCTTCTGATCGGCCGGGGTCCCGTTGTCGGACGAGCCGTTGGGGTCGGTGAACAGGCCCGAGGCGAAGCCCTGCTGGGGCGCGGAGGACAGCTGGAAGTTGCCGCCGCGCACCGCGTCGCGGACCCGGTCGTCGAAGGTGGCGATGCCGGTGCCGGCCATGTTCAGCTGGGTGGCCTGCTCGAACCGGGCGTTGTCCGCGACGGCGCCGAAGTTCCAGCCCTCGCCGTAGAGGAAGATGTTGCGGCCGTCGACGCCGTCGGAGTCCGGCGTCATCCGGCGCAGCGCCGCCTGCACGTCCAACATGGTCGACTTGGGGTCGATGCCCATCAGGTCGAAGCGGAAACCGTCGACCTTGTACTCCCGGGCCCAGGTGGTCACCGAGTCCACCACCAGCCGGTTCATCATGGCGTGCTCGGGCGCGGTGTCCGCGCAGCAACTGTCCGTGGTGACCTTGCCGTTGGCGTCCAGCCGCTGATAGTAGCCGGGGACGATCCGGTCCAGCACCGAGTGCTCGTCCTGCCCGGCGGCGGCGGTGTGGTTGTAGACCACGTCCAGCACCACCCGCAGGCCGGCCTCGTGCATCGCCTGCACCATCTGCCGGAACTGCACCGTGCGGGCGGTACCCGTGGGATCGGTGGCGTACGAGCCCTCCGGCACGTTGTAGTGCAGCGGGTCGTAGCCCCAGTTGTAGGCGTCCGCGCCCTGCACCGCGGCCACGCACTCCTGCTGCTTCTCGCTGTCCGCCGCGAGCGCGGCCAGGTCGCAGGCGGGCAGCTGCTGCTCGGCGCGGTTCTCCCGGATGGTCGCGATGTCGAAGGTGGGCAGCAGGTGGATGGTGGTGACGCCGGCCTTGGCCAGGTCACGCAGGTGCTGCATCCCGGCCGACTGGGACCGGGCGAAGGCCAGGTAGGTACCGCGCTCCTCGGCCGGGACGGTGGTGTCGGCGACCGAGAAGTCCCGGACGTGCAGCTCCTGGATCTGCTGCTTGCCGGGCGGGATCGCCGCGGGCAGCGGGTGGTTCTCCCAGCCCGCGGGCTTGAGCTCCTTGGCCGCGAGGTCGGCGACCAGGCTGCGCCGGGAGTCGGCGGAGAGCGCCACCGAGTACGGGTCGGTCACCAGGTTGGTCACCACCTGCTGGACGGACGGCGCCCAGACCTTGACCTGGTACAGGTAGTACTTGCCGTTCAACTCGGCGGCGTCCGCGGTGAGTTCCCAGACGCCGGTCTCATCGTCGAGCTTCAGCGGCACCGTCCTGGGCGTGCCGCCGGTGGGGCCGTCGAAGAGCTGGACGGAGACCTCGGCGGCGGTCGGCGCCCAGAGCGAGAGCGCGACCTTGCCCTGGTAGTACTGCGGGCCGAAGTCGGCCGGGCCGGCCTTCGCCGCGTACAGGTCGTCCAGGACGCCGGGGATCTGCACCCCGGTGGCGGCCAGCACGGCGCCGCTGGGCAGGCGCTCGGTGAGGATCAGCTGGCCGCGCAGCGCCTGCGGGATCCGGGCGGTGTCCCGCTGGTCCACGCTGAAGGCGCGGTATCCGGCCAGGTGCGGGTACTTGGCCTTCTGCACCGCGGTGAGGCCGCCCTTGACGGGCTCCAGTCGCAGCAGGCGGCCGGGCTTGCTGAGCACGCCCTTGTCGGCCTTGATGCCGCCCTCGGGGTCGTAGACCAACTGGGCGCTGGTGCCGCCGGCCAGGGCGTCGTCGCCGGCGCCGAAGCCGGCCGGGACGACCACCGTCCTGGCGTCGATCCACTGGGCCTTGGCCGAGCCGAGGTCGAGCTGGGCGGAGGCGGCGGAGCTCTGCGGCAGCAGGTAGCCCTCCTGGCCGCCGAGCACCCAGACCTCACGACCGCTCACCGCGAGGTCCAGCGACTGGTCGCCGGGCAGGTCCTTGTCGTTGCCGCGGTGCAGGATGTAGCTGAGGCTGCGCGCACCCGGCGCCAGCGGCACCTCGAAGACCAGGCCGAAGGCGTCCCGGCGGGCGGGCTGCAGCGGGCTGCCCCAGTCGGTGGGCGTGGCGGCGCCGGTCCAGTCGTGCAGGCCCCAGCCGTCGTAGTCGCCGTCCGCGCGGTGGTAGTGCAGGACGGCGGTGTCGGCCGGCTGGGTGTTGGCCGGCCCCGGGTTCTGGGTGCGGACCACCGGGTCGCCCTGCTTGAGCCAGACCTCGCCGGTGGCGCCGACGTCGATGTGCCGGTCGGCGTCGACGTCCTTGGTGCCGTTGTTCTCCACGATGAAGCCGACGTCCGAGGCGCCGCTCCTCAGCTTCACGTAGGCGAAGGCGCCGTACGCGTCCCGGCCGGTGAAGGCGTGGCCGGCCGGCCAGTCGGTGCCCTCGCCGGCGGCGATGTCGCCCCAGGCGTAGAGGTTCCAGCCGTCGTAGTTCTTGTCCTCGCGCTGGTAGTGCACGATCGCGTACGGGCGCGCGGTGACGCTGGGCGCCGGCGCGGGTGCCGGGGTGCCGGTGGTGAAGCCGCCGGTGGCGGAGCGCAGATGGCCGCTGGAGTCCTGCACCACGGCCTTGTAGCGCACCACGGTGCCGGGCGCGGCGGCGCTCAGGTCCTGGGTGACCCGGTACACGCCGGTGTCGGAGGTGCCGAGCACCTGCCAGGGGCCGTTGCCGACCTGCGCCGCGAAGGAGACCCGGTTGAAGCCGCCGCCGGGGACGTCCGCGCCGATCGTGACCGTGCCCGTGGAACCGTCGGCCGGCGCCCGGAGGGTGAGCTGCGGCGCGGCGGTGACCGGGGCGAGCCGGCCGGCGGCGCGGTAGACGACGGAGGAGAGCGCCGGGACGGTCACGGTGACCTTCCGGTCGGCGCCGCTGGTCAGCTGCGCGCCGGCCGAGGGGTGGAGCCGCTCGAAGCCCTGGCCGGCCGAGAAGGTGTCCAGCGTGACGGTCTTCGCCTCGGTGGCGTTGTTGACCGCGACCAGGTACTCGATCTGCTGGCCGGCGTCGATCCGGGAGAAGGCGTACACGCCCGCGCCGTCGGCCGCGTAGCGCTCGATCTGCGCGCCGTCGGCGAGCGCGGGGTGGGCCCGGCGCAGCTCGGCGAGGGCGGCGATGCCGCGGTAGAGCGGGCCGCCCTGGTCGTAGCGGTCGGCCGGGCCGCTCTTGCCGCCGATCACCCGGTCCCCGTTGTAGGAGGACGTCCGGGAGGCGAACATGTCCTGGCGGGCGTCCTTGTCGCCGCCGGCGCCGGTGAAGCCCTGCTCGTCGCCGTAGTAGACGACGGGCTGCCCGCGGGTGAGGAACTGCAGCTCGCTCGCGAGCCGGTCGCGCCCGAGCAGGGTGGCGTCGTCGGCGCCCGGGTTGTCGCTCTGCAGGAAGCTGCCGATCCGGCCCATGTCGTGGTTGCCGAGGAAGGTCGGCAGCTCGTAGGCGTCGGTGTCGGCGGTGGTGTACCGGTAGTCCTGGGCGTAGAGGTCGGCCAGCGCCCGGGCGGAGCCGCCCTGCGAGGCGTAGCCGCGGGCGGCGTTCTGGAACGGGAAGTCCAGGGTGGCCTGGAGCTTGCCCTTGGTGACGTACGGCGAGGTGATCGCCGGGTCGCCGGAGTAGACCTCGCCGAACATGAAGAACTTCTTGTTGCCCTGCTTGGCGGCGAAGTCCTTGAGCGCGGGCGCCCACTGCTGCCAGAAGGCCATGTCGACGTGCTTGACGGTGTCGATCCGGAACCCGTCGACCCCGGTGTCCTTCACCCAGGTCTGGTAGACCTTCTCGAAGCCCTTGACCACCTTGGGGTTCTGGGTGTCGAGGTCGTCCAGGCCGGAGAAGTCGCCCTCGGTCGCGGACTCGCCGGCGAAGGTGGAGTCACCCCGGTTGTGGTACAGCGACGGGTCGTTGAGCCAGGACGGAGTCTTGGCCGCGGCGTCCGCCGGGGCCCGGAAGGTCGGCGAGTACGGGAAGGAGTCCCTGGTCAGCCGGGGGAACACGGCGCCGGGCTGGGCGGCGGCCGTCTCGTCGACGGGCGCGCCGCTCGCGTCCAGCGTCGGGTAGGCGCCGGTGGAGCGGTAGCCGTACTGCTGCTGCGCGTAGTCGATGACGTCGGCGGTGTGGTTGGTGATGACGTCGAAGAAGACCTTGATGCCCTTGGCGTGGGCCTTGGCTATCAGCTCCTTGAGCTGGTCGTTGGTGCCGAAGTGCGGGTCGACCTGGGTGAAGTCGGTGATCCAGTAGCCGTGGTAGCCGGCCGAGGCGGCGTCCCCGGTGCCCTGGACGGGCTTGTTCTTGAAGATCGGGGCCAGCCAGATCGCGGTCGTGCCGAGGTTCTGGATGTAGTCGAGCCGCTGGATCAGGCCGGGGAGGTCACCGCCGTGGTAGAAGCCCTTGTCGGCGGGGTCGAGGCCATTGTCCAAGCGGGTGCCGGTGATACCACCGGTGTCGTTGCCGCCCTCGCCGTTGGCGAAACGATCCGGCAGGACGAAGTAGAACTGCTCGCGGGTGAGGTCGTGCCGCCCGGCGGTGGCGGCCAGCGCGGCGTCCGAGGGCGGGGCGGGCGGGGCGGCGGCGGCCGCCAGCGGGGCCGCGGCGCCGAGTGTGGCGGCGATCAGTGAAGCGGCGAGCAGCACGGCCGTGCGGCCGGGTCTGCGATAGGTGGTCGTGCTCCGTGCGCGGCGGGGCTGGACAGCGGCCACTGAAGGGCTCCCTTGGGGCGGCAAGGCGGGCGGGATCGTCATCGAGTGGCGAGGACGCTAGTGGTTGCAAGATGTTTCAGCAAGATGCGGAAATTGTTTCCAACGACCTCTTGACCCGGCCCCCGGGCACCCCTCAGAGTCATTACCGCGCACCGCGCCGTACACACCGCGGCCCGGCTTCCGGTGAGGGTCGGAAGCCACCGTTCGGCTGCGCGCACGTGGGGGCGGCCGCCCGTCGCAGACCTGACCTGCGCCGGGCCGCCCCTGCCCTGCGCGCCGATCCCGGCCTTGCCCCGCCGGGCACCCCGGGGTTCGACGGCCTCCGGCCCGGCCGCTCTCCCGTGCCGAACTCCGTGCGCGGAGGACCACACCCACCCCGCTTGGACCAGCCGATCAGGGGCGCGTAACAATGGGACATATGTCCGTCCCGCCGGTGCACCGACACCCCGATCGCAACCCCTACTCCGGTGGGATACACCCCATCCACCTCTGGGGGGACGTGCGGTGAAGAATCCACAACTGCAGGATGACCAATCGGCTACGGGACGTCTGGCAGACTTCTCGTCCATGGGGGAACCTAGCGAGATCCAGGCAGCAGTCGCCGAGCCCACGGGCCCGGCCCACGCGGGCGCCTCGGTCGTCGCGCAGTCCCGCGCCGCGGCGGTACGCGGGCGGGTCCGGGCGCAGCGCCGCTCGCCCGCACGGCCCCGGGTCTGGTTCGAGCTCGCCCTGATCGGCATCAGCTACTGGGTCTACTCCCTGGTGCGAAACGCCGTCCCCGAGCAGGCCAGCATCGCCCAGCGGCACGCGACCTGGATCTGGGACTTCGAGCGGGCGCTGGGCGTCGGCGTGGAGCGCGCGGTGAACCACGGCGTCGACTCCGTCGGCTGGCTCATCGTCGGGATGAACTACTACTACGCGACGCTGCACTTCATCGTCACCATCGGTGTGCTGGTCTGGGTCTACCGACGGCATCCGGGCCGCTACGCGGCGACCCGGACGGTGCTGTTCGTGACCACGGGCATCGCGCTGGTCGGCTTCTACTTCTTCCCGCTGGCCCCGCCCCGGCTGATGACCAACGGCGGGTTCGTCGACACCGTCACCGCGCACCACACCTGGGGCTCGATGGCCTCCGGCCCGGCCGCGCACGTCTCCAACCAGTACGCGGCGATGCCCTCGATGCACATCGGCTGGTCGCTCTGGTGCGGGCTGACGATCTTCTTCCTGGCCCGCGCGGTCTGGGTCAGGGCGCTGGGCCTGCTCTACCCCGCGGCGACCCTGGTGGTGATCGTCTCGACGGCCAACCACTTCTGGATGGACGCCGTCGGCGGCATCGTCTGCCTCGCGGTCGGCTTCGCGGCGGCCCGGACGATCTACCACGTGTGGGCCTACCAGCTGCCCAGGGTGCCCACCCCCGAGGCGGCGGGCGAGCCGGTCACCGTGCCCGAGCAGTGGACGGCCCCGGCCGTGAGCGTCGGGCGCCGCTGAGCGGCGCGCCTCCCCTCTGTACGACTCTGTACGACGGCCCGCGGAGCACGGCTCCGCGGGCCGTCGGCGTACCGCGGGCCTGCGGCCCCGCCGCGCGTCAGGCGCCGGCCGGACCGTAGAAGAGCTTCTCCACCGCGGCCCTGGCCCGCCGGGTGATCCGCCGGTAGTCGTCCACCAGCTCACCGCTGTGCCCTGCGCCGTACCCGAGGTAGCGGGCCACCCCCGCCAGCTCGCGGGCGTCCGCGGGGAAGCTGTCCCCCGCCCGGCCGCGCACCAGCATCACCGCGGCGCGTACCCGCGAGGCCAGTACCCAGGCCGCGTCCAGCACCGCCGCGTCCTGCGCCGGCACCAGACCGGCCTCGGCGGCCGCCGCGAGCGCGGCCCTGGTCCTGGTCGTCCGCAGCGCGGGCAGCTCGTGCCCGTGCTGGAGCTGGAGCAGCTGGACCGTCCACTCGACGTCGGCCAGGCCGCCCCGGCCGATCTTGGTGTGGGTGGTCGGGTCGGCCCCGCGCGGCAGCCGCTCGGACTCTATCCGCGCCTTGATCCGGCGGATCTCCACCAGATCGCGCTCCGGCACGCCGGTGCCGGGGTAGCGCAGCGGGTCGATCAGCCGGCGGAACCGCTCCCCCAGCTCCGGATCCCCCGCCACCGGGTCGGCCCGCAGCAGCGCCTGGCTCTCCCAGGCCTTCGACCAGCGCCGGTAGTACGCGGCGTACGAGACCAGGGTGCGCACCAGCGGGCCCTGCCGGCCCTCGGGGCGCAGGTCCGCGTCGACCAGCAGCGGGGGCTCGGTGGACGGCGCGGCCAGCAGGGTGCGCAGCTCGTTGCAGACGGCGTGGGCCGCGCGGGCGGCGTCCTCCTCCAGTGAGCCGAGCAGCGGCTCATGGACGAGCAGCACGTCCGCGTCGGAGCCGTAGCCCAGCTCGTGACCGCCGAAGCGGCCCATCGCGATCACCGCGATCCGGGTCGGCAGCTCGCCGTTCGCGGCCTCCCAGCCCGCGACGCAGGCGCGCAGCGCGCCCTGGAGGGTGGCGGCGTTCAGCGCGGTGAGGGCCTCCCCCGCGGCGTCCAGGGCCTGACCCGGCCCGTCCCCGAGCCGGCCGAGCAGATCGGCGGCGGCGGTGCGGAACAGCTCGCGCCGGCGTACCGCGCGGGCGGCGGCGACGGCCGCCGCGGGGCCGGGGGCCCGGCCGACGGCGGCCAGGATCTCCTGCTCCAGGGCGGCCCGGCCGCGCGGCTCCAGGCCCTGCGGATCACCGAGCATGGCCACCGCCTCGGGGGCGCGCAGCAGCAGGTCCGGGGCGAGCCGGCCGCCGGAGAGGACCCGGGCCAGGTGTTCGGCGGCGGCGCTCTCGTCCCGCAGCAGCCGCAGGTACCAGGGGGTGCGGCCGAGCGCGTCGGAGACCTGGCGGAAGTTGAGCAGCCCGGCGTCCGGGTCGGCGGAGTCGGCGAACCAGCCGAGCATCACCGGCAGCAGGGTGCGCTGGATGGCCGCCTTGCGGCTGACGCCGGAGGCCAGCGCCGAGATGTGGCGCAGCGCGGCGGCCGGGTCGGCGTAGCCGAGGGCCTCCAGCCGCGCGCGGGCGGCCTGCGGGCTGAGGCCGGCGGCGCCGGCGGGCAGTTCGGCGACGGCGTCCAGCAGCGGCCGGTAGAACAGCTTCTCGTGCAGCCGCCGGACCTCGACGGCGTGCCGCTTCCACTCCCGTTGGAGGGCGGCGACCGGGTCGGCGCGGGTGTCGTCGTTGATCAGCGGCGCCAGGCTGCGGGCGAGGCGGCGCTGGTCGGCGGCGTCCTTGGGCATCAGGTGGGTGCGGCGCAGCCGGTGCAGCTGGATGTGGTGCTCCAGGGTCCGCAGGAACCGGTACGCGGCGTCCAGCGAGGCGGCGTCGGCCCGGCCGACGTAGCCGCCGGCCGACAGCGCGGCGAGGGCCTCCAGGGTGTTGCCGCTGCGCAGCGCGGTGTCGGCGCGCCCGTGCACCAGCTGGAGCAGCTGGACGGAGAACTCCACGTCGCGCAGGCCGCCGGGACCGAGCTTGAGCTGCCGGTCGACCTCGGTGGCGGGGATCGAGTCGATCACCCGGCGGCGCATCTGCTGGACGTCGGCGACGAAGTTCTCCCGGGCGGCCGCCTGCCACACCAGCGGGCCCAGCGCCTCCGTGTAGGCGGCGCCCAGCTCGGTGTCCCCGGCGACCGGGCGGGCCTTCAGCAGCGCCTGGAACTCCCAGGTCTTGGCCCAGCGCTGGTAGTACGCGAGGTGGCTGGCCAGGGTGCGCACCAGCGGGCCGTTGCGGCCCTCGGGGCGCAGGTTGGCGTCCACCGGCCAGATGGTGCCCTCGCCGGTGGCGTCGGAGCAGAGCCGCATCAGGTGGGCGGCGAGCCGGGTGGCGGCCTGGACGGCGGCCTGCTCGCTCACGCCCTCGCGCGGCTCGGCCACGAAGATGACGTCGACGTCGGAGACGTAGTTCAGCTCCCGGCCGCCGCACTTGCCCATGCCGATCACGGCGAGCTGGCAGGCGGCGGCGGCGTCCTGGTCCTGCTCGGTGGCGATGTCCAGGGCGGTCTGCAGGGTGGCGCCGGCCAGGTCCGCCAGCTCGGCGGCGGTCTGCGCGAGCTCGGTGGTGCCGGTGAGGTCCCGGGCGGCGATGGCCAGCAGGCAGCGCCGGTAGGCCACCCGCAGCGCGTCCGGCCGGCTCACCCCCGGCGGCGGCCCGCCCTCGCCGGGCCCAGCGCCCCACACGCTGTGGTGCAGTGCCCGGAGGAAGTCCTCCGGGCCGGGGTGCATGTCGCGCAGTTCGAAGGTGACCAGGGCGTGCCAGTCCCGTGGGTGCCTGGCCAGGTGGTCGCCCAGCGCGGTGGAGGCGCCGAGGACGCCGAGCAGACGGTCGCGCAGCGGCTTGGCGGTGGTGAGGGTGTCGCGCAGGGTGCGCCGCTCGGCCTCGTCCAGCGCCTCCAGCAGCCGGGCCAGGCCCAGCAGCGCGAGGTCGGGGTCCGCGGTGGCGCCGAGCGCGTCCAGCAGGACGCTCTCGGCGGCGAGGCCGTTCAGCGCGGGCCCGGCGAGCAGTCGCAGCGCGCCGTCCGGATCCGTGAACCCCCGCCGCACCAGCCTGGTCTCCGGGCGGCTGACCCGGCTGCCGCTGCGCTGCTCCTCCACGCCCATCGCCCCTCCGGTACGCGAGCCCGCGAACATCCGTCCGGCCCTTGGCAGCAGCGTACGTGGCCCGGCCGCGCGCTGCCCGCAAGGGCTGCGGCCCACCCCGCCGCAGGCCGCTCGTCTGTCCGTCCCTGCCCCGCCGGCGCGGCGGCGACCCCGATGGCGGCGAACGGCGCGGCAAGCGGCGGAATGTCGTGGCGTGGCTGCTTGATGCCGATTTGCGCAGACGATGGGGTACCCCCATGACCACCCGGCGTGAGGCCCGCGAGGAGCCGGCCGCCCGCACCCCCGGCGGACGCGGCCCCGGGCGGCTCCCCTCCCGGCCCGCTGACCCGGGTGTGTACCGACAGGCGGCCCGGGCACCGGGCCGCGCACGTGGCATCGGGCCCGGCCCATCGCGCCGGACCCTCCGACGGCAAGGGGCGACACCATGGTGACGGAGCAACAGGCAGCACCGGCCGACGCAGCAGGCACCACCCGGCCGCCACGCCGCGGTCCGGTGCTGGTGGTGGCCGGGGCCCTCGGGGAGACCCTGTTCACGGTCGGCGTACTGCTCGCGCTGTTCGCCACCTACTCGCTGTGGTGGACGGACGTCCTGGCCGGCCGGCGGGCCGGCCAGGACGGCGAGCGCCTGCGCGGCGCCTGGTCCACCGCCCTCGCGAGCGCGCGCCACGACGTGGGCGAGGGCGTCGGCTTCCTGCACATCCCGGCGCTGGGCCAGGACTACCAGGTGCTGATCAAGATGGGGACGGACGAGGAGACCCTGGACGAGGGCGTGGCCGGGGTCTACCAGGAGCCGTACCGCTCCGCGCTGCCCTGGGAGAAGGAGGGCAACTTCGCGCTCGCCGCCCACCGGGACGGGCACGGCGCGAAGTTCCACGACCTGGACCAGGTGCAGCCGGGCGACGCACTGGTCGTGGAGACCGGGGACAACTGGTACGTCTACCGGGTCGACAACACCCTGCCGGAGACCTCGAAGTACGACACCGGCGTCGTCGCGCCGGTACCGACCGGCTCCGGCTACGACGCGCCCGGCCGCTACATCACCCTGACGACTTGTACGCCGGTGTACACCTCCCTCTACCGAATGGCCGTCTGGGGCAGCCTCCAGCGGGTGGACGCGATGGACGAGCACCGCACCCCGCCGCCGGAGCTCGCCTCGTAGCACCCCGGGCCTACGGGCACCGCGCCCTCGGATGGCCCAGGACGCGGGCCCCCGGCAGACCGGCCGGGCATGATGTGGTGCAAATCCCCCCCCGGCGCCCGCCGTCGGCGGCCCGACCCGTGTGAGGTCACGCATGGTCCCGAGACACATCTGGCTCGCCACCGCGCTCGCCGCACTGTCGGCCGCCGCCCCCGCGCAGGACAACTGGGTGGACACCCCGTACGGCCGGACCACGGTCGCCTTCAGCGACAGCTTCCAGCGCCTGGAGCTCGGCCCGGGCCGGACCTGGGGCTGGCAGACCGGCGCCTACGCCGACTGCGTGAGCAACCCCGCCGACTTCAAGCTCGACCGCCTCACCCCCGACGCGCTCAGCGCCAGCGGCGGCCGGCTCACCGTGACCGCCACCCCCGCCGACGGCGACAGCTGGAACACCGGCCTGATCACCACCGGCGACTCCTGCGACTCCGGCGGCAACGGCGCCCAGGTACGCACCGGCGACCTGCTGCTGGCCCTCGTCCGCCTCCCCGACACCGACAACGGCGCCTGGCCGGCCCTGTGGACCTGGCGCGACGGCCGTAACGAGGTCGACGTCTTCGAGTGGCACGCCGACCGGCCGGACACCCTGGAGTTCGTCAACCAGGTCCACTCCAGTACCGGCCACTACAGCTCCCCCGACATCGGCCCCGGCCGGCTGCTCTACGTCGGCGTGCGCCTCGGCTCCGACAACACCACCTGGTACCTCGGCACCGCGCCGGACCGGCTGGCAGCGGTGTACGCCGACCACACCGGGGTCGGCGACGACTTCGCGGCGTTCCCCATCCTAAGTCTGTCCGTCAACAACGGCATGTACCACGCCGCGCCCACCACCGCCGAGCCCTCCACCCTCGGCGTGGACGAGATCACCATCTACCGGCCGGCCCCCGCGAACCTGCCGAACGCCTGACGGGCGGCGCACCCCCGGTGGGGTCCACCGCCCGTCCACGAGCTGGCGCCCGCCCTCGCGTCAGCGCTCGGCGACCACCACGGCCGCCACACCGACGCCCAGCTCGGCGTTGCGGCGGGTCTTCGCCCAGCCGTTGCGGCCGTTGCTCAGCCGCACCAGGGCCCGCCAGGTGGCCAGGCAGTACAGCCAGATGTAGACGGTGTAGGCCATTCCCCAGCCGAGGCTGCGCCAGAACCCCACGCCGCGTTCGCACTTGCGCCAGTACAGCGGCCCCCAGAGGGTGAACTGGATCGCGCTGAGCACCAGGTAGGCCGCCAGCAGGCCCCAGCCGCCCTGCTCCAGGAACTGGCCGATCACCTCGGGGTGGGCGGCGTAGCGCAGCGCCAGCATGGCGATCAGCACCGGGTAGACCACGCTGCCGAACAGCTGCATCCAGGGCTGGAACAGGCAGTAGGAGATCTCCAGTACGCCGAGCGTGGTCAGCTTGGAGGAGCGCCAGACCTTCGGCAGGTAGCGCATGCACTGCATCGAGCCCTGCCCCCAGCGCGCCCGCTGGGTCAGCAGCAACCGGGCGTTCCAGAGCGCCTCCTGGTCCACCCAGGTGTCCCGGGTGAACGCGGTCTGCCAGCCGCCCAGGCGCAGGTGCAGGCCCAGCTCGAAGTCCTCCAGCAGCGAGCCGCGCCACGGGCCGCCGCCGGGCTCGCTGATCCCCCGCAGCGCACTGAGCCGCGTGAACTGGCCGTTGCCGCCCAGCGCCACGGTGCGGGTGATCCGGCGGCCCAGCTGCATGGCCGGGATGGTGGTGCGGAACTCCAGGTCCTGCATCCGGACCAGGGTCCGGGCCGCCAGGTTGCGCAGCCGTCCGGCGCCCGGCACCGGCGAGCGGTCGTCCCGGTTGCCCATCCGGACCTCGATCTGGACGGCCGCCACCTCCGGGTCGCCGAACAGGTGGTCGGCGGCGATCACCTCCAGGCAGCCCGGGGCGGGAATCCCGTCCGCGTCGAACACCCCGACGACCACGCGCTCGGGCGAGATGCCCTCGGGGAGCCACTCGTTGAGCGCCAGGTACGCGGCGTTCAGCGCCTCGCCCTTGCCGGTACGGGCCTCGGGCAGGCAGCGCCGCACCAGGTGGACGTGCGGGTCGCCGGCCGCCTCGGTGCGGATCACCTCGGCGGTGGCGTCGACCGAGGCGTCGTCGATCAGCCACAGGTGCATGCCCGGGAACTGCGAGCGCAGCCGCCCCAGCGTGTCGCCGATCACCGCCGCCTCGTCCCGGCAGGGCACGAAGGCGTGCCAGTCGAACCCGCTCGCGTCGCCCGGCTGCCCGGGCCGGCTGCGCAGGAAGGGGATCGCGATCGCGGCCAGATAGGCGACGAAGGCACTGCCCAGGATCAGGGACAGGGCCATGCCGAGACTGACCAGCGTGCCGCTGGACTCACTCACCTCGGGTACCTCCGTGGGCGTGGGCGCTCCGGCGCCCGGCGCCGGTACGCGAGACGAGCAGGAAGAAGACGGCGACCGCGACGACCGCCCCGGCGCTGGTGACGACCGAGCCGACCAGCAGGTGCGACCAGCCGTAGCCGTGGTTGAGACCCCACTCGTGGGTGGCGTAGGCGATCAGCAGCAGCCGCAGCTGGTTGACCAGGAAGAGGATCGCGGCCGCGAAGCCGACCCCGGCCAGCACCCGGCCGATCCGGAACCGCCTGAAGCTGATCACGACCCCGGCCAGTGCGAGGAAGGGTGCGATCACCACGGCCGCGGTGCAGTCGCTGGTGATCCGCAGGCCCTCCATCCGCCAGGTGTGGGCGTCGAAGAACACGGCCGCGAAGCGGGGCACCACCTCGACCTCGCCGCCGAGGCCAAGGTGGATCACGGGGCCCGCGACGACGGCCTCCAGCGACCGGAACCGGTCGTTGAAGACCAGCAGCAGCAGCGCCCCCAGGATCAGCAGCCCGGACAGGAACAGCCGGAAGGACCGGGCCGCGCTGGTGCGCGGTCCGGTCCCCGGGTCGGGCTGTCGCCTGGCCGGGCTGTCGACGTCAGCCATTCTCGCGGCGGTGGTGCGCGACCCTCGTCAGCAGCGCGCCGGAGACGGCCAGCAGCAGGGCCAGCAGGACGAGCATGACGGAGTTGCCGCTACCGGTCGCGGCGAGCGCGCCGCCGGCAGCAGCGCCGCCACCGCCTACGGATGGACGGTACACAGGGTGCCTCCAGTGAGGTGAGGGGTTGTGGGGGGAGAGGGAACTGCGAACGGGGCCCGGCGTGCGCCCGCGACGAGCACCCCCGCTATCGAGGGCGCCGGGAGGGCGAAGGCCCGGCGTCCCGGGCGTGGCCCGGTGCCGGCCTGCGGCGGGTGAGCGGCCCCGGGAACCGCGGGCACCTCGGCCGCCACGGGGATCCGGACGCCCCCGGGAATCCGGGCGACCCCGGGGAGCTGACCGGCCGTCCGGGCCTTCCGGTCGGCGAGCGCCAGCGTCAGCGCGACGATCCGCTCGCCCGCCCGGCCGTCCCCGAACGGGGAGGGCCGGGCCGCCAGCCGGGCCGGCAACGCGGTGTCGGCGATCAGCGCCCTGGCGAGCCGGCCGATCTCCGGCCCGGGGCGCAGGAGCGTAGCGAAGCCCGCCTCGACGGCCTCCGGACGCTCGGTGCTGTTGCGCACCACGATCAGCGGCTTCTTCAGCACGGTGCACTCCTCCTGGACTCCGCCGGAGTCGGAGACCAGCAGCCGGGCGTGCAACGCCAGGCCCAGGAAGGCGGCGTGGTCGACCGGGTCGACCACGTGCAGCCGCGCCAGCTCGGCCGACAGGCCGTGCCGCGCCGCGCACCCCCGGGTGCGGGGGTGCGCGGGGAAGACCACCGGCAGGTCGAGCCCGGCGAGTTCGGCGAGGATGACCCGCAGCCGCCGCGGGTCATCCGTGTTCTCCGGCCGGTGCAGGGTGGCGAGCACGTACCCGTCGGCGTGCAGCCCGTACCGGCGCAGCAGCGCGGCGGCCTGCCGCGGTCCGGGCACCGAGTCGGCGACCGCCTCGACGACGGTGTTGCCGGTGAGGTGGATCCGGTGGTCGGGCACGCCCTCCGCCCTCAGGTTGGCCGCTGCGCCGGCGGTCGGCGCGCAGTGCGCGTCGGCGAGCACGCCGACCACCTGACGGTTGATCTCCTCCGGCATGGCCCGGTCCCGTGACCGCAGCCCCGCCTCCACGTGCACCACCGGCACGCCGTGGTAGTGGGCGGCCTGCGCGCCCGCCGAGGTGGTGTTGGTGTCACCCTGCACCACCACGGCGGCCGGCGGGTCGGCGGCGAACAGGTCCGACAGTGCGGAGATCATGTCCCCGACCTGCCGGCCCCTGGCAGCGCCGCCGATCCCGCTGAGGCGGGTGTGCGGCGGCGCCAGCCGCAGCCCTCGGAAGACTCCGTCGGCGAGGGCCTCGTCGTAGTGCTGGCCGGTGTAGACGACCCGGCCCCGGTCACCGAGGCCGCGGACGACGCCCGCCAGCTTGACGATCTCCGGCCGCGTCCCGAGCACGACGGCCACCGTTGCGGCGCTGCCCATGGTGTCGGCCCGCCCTCGGCCTCAGGCCAGCTCGATGCGGCGCCGGCGCCACAGGAAGAAGCCGACGGCGGCGGGCGCCGCGACCGCCGCCATGCCGCCGACGACCTTGGGCGAGGCGATCGGTACCGGCTGGCCGCAGTCGACCTTGAACTCCTTGTGCTTCTCGCCCCGGCCGTCACCCAGGATCGCCACGTACGTGCCCGACAGGTTCCCGTCGGTGTTGAGCGGGCCGGAGATGTCCTGCCCCTGGTGGTCGGTCGCGGTGAAGGTGGCCGTACCGCCCGCGACGGCGGCGCCGTGCTGGCCGAACGTCCCCGGGTGGATCGTCCAGTTCAGCTCCTCGTCGGCCTTGAAGTCGAAGGCCTCTACGTAGAACTCAGACACCTTCGACTCGTTGCGGTGGTCGTCCACCGGAGTCGTCAGCATATGGATCTTGATGTTGCCGCCCTCGCCCCTACCGCCGCCGTGGCCGCCCTGGCCACCATCGGCGGAGGCGGGAGCCGCCGCCACCCATCCACCCATGGAGAAGAGCAGCGCTGCCACCGGCACCGCCACTGAAGTCTTTCGCACCACCGAACAGGACATGCTGAAACCGACCTCCTGGACCCGCGACCGAGCCGGTGAGCGAAGCGCTCCAACCGGATGGTGCCGTCAGCACCACAAGTAAGAATTCACCACAAATGGCGACATCCATCGGATTTACCCACCAGTGCCACCCCATTGGCTCCCCGAATCACTCCCCCGCAGGAGCCGCCCCGCAGACGCAGCGGCGCCCGGCCGGTCCAGGAGGACCAACCGGGCGCCACTACGGGGACTTGACGTGACGTCAGAGCACCTGGAGGTTCTTGCGGAGCTCGAAGGGCGTGACCTCGGAGCGGTACTCCTCCCACTCCTGACGCTTGTTCCGGAGGAAGAAGTCGAAGACGTGTTCACCCAGGGTCTCGGCGACCAGCTCGCTGCGCTGCATGAGGTCGATGGCCTCGCCGAGGTTCTGCGGCATGGGCTGAATGCCCATCGCCCGGCGCTCGGCGTCGGACAGTGCCCAGACGTCGTCGTCGGCGCCGGCCGGGAGCTCGTAGCCCTCCTCGATGCCCTTGAGGCCGGCCGCCAGGGTGACGGCGTAGGCGAGGTAGGGGTTGCAGCCGGTGTCCAGCGAGCGGACCTCGATGCGGGTGGAGCCCTGCTTGCCGGGCTTGTACATCGGGACGCGGATCAGCGCCGAGCGGTTGTTGTGGCCCCAGCAGATGTACGAGGGCGCCTCGCCGCCCGCGCCGGCGGTGCGCTGCGAGCCACCCCAGATCCGCTTGTAGGAGTTGACCCACTGGTTGGTGACGGCGGCCGTCTCGGCGGCGTGCCTGAGCAGGCCGGCGATGAAGGAGCGGCCGACCTTGGAGAGCTGGTACTCCGCGCCCGACTCGTGGAAGGCGTTGCGGTCGCCCTCGAAGAGCGACAGGTGGGTGTGCATGCCCGAGCCGGGGTGGTCGGAGAAGGGCTTGGGCATGAAGCTGGCGTGCACGCCCTGCTCCAGCGCGACCTCCTTCATGACCAGGCGGAAGGTCATGATGTTGTCGGCGGTGGAGAGCGCGTCGGCGTAGCGCAGGTCGATCTCCTGCTGGCCGGGGGCGCCCTCGTGGTGGGAGAACTCCACCGAGATGCCCATCGACTCCAGCATGGTGATCGCCTGGCGGCGGAAGTCGTGGCCCACCCCGCGCGGGGTGTGGTCGAAGTACCCGGACTGGTCGGCGGGGATCGGCGGGGTGCCGTCACCGGGGAGGTTCTTCAGCAGGAAGAACTCGATCTCCGGGTGGGTGTAGAAGGTGAAACCGAGGGCCGAGGCCTTCTCCAGGGTGCGCTTGAGCACGAAGCGCGGGTCGGCGTAGGAGGGGGAGCCGTCCGGCATCATGATGTCGCAGAACATCCGGGCGGTGCCCGGGGTCTCCGAGCGCCAGGGCAGGATCTGGAACGTGGTCGGGTCCGGCTTCGCGATCATGTCGGACTCGTAGACCCGGGCGAAGCCCTCGATCGCGGAGCCGTCGAAGCCGATGCCCTCCTCGAAGGCCTGCTCCAGCTCGGCGGGAGCCACGGCGACCGACTTCAGGAACCCGAGCACATCGGTGAACCACAGCCGGACAAAACGGATGTCACGCTCTTCGAGCGTGCGAAGCACGAACTCCTGCTGCTTGCCCATGGGGACAGTCTCACCTCTGCTCTTTACGTTCGTGTTACGCCCGAAAGCGGCTCCGGGGGCGGCTCGGGAAACGGACCGGGCGGGTGGCCGGGTACGCACCGGAGGACGACTCGGGAGCGGCTGCCCCCATCATGGCGGATCACCGCCGGGAAACCGACACCCGGGCGGGCGCACCGCCGGGCGGAGCCGGCTCAGGGACGGCCTGCGGGCCACTCGCGGACGGGCCCCGGGACGGCCCGTGGGCGGCGGGGAAGCGGCGGCACGGGAACCCCGCCCGAGACATAGCGTCAGATAGACGATTACACTCGGGGCATGCCCAATCTCCGTCTCGCCCTGAGCCAGATCGACCCCACCGTCGGTGACCTCGCGCGCAACGCCGAGGAGGTGGTGCGCCGGACCAGGCAGGCCGCCGGAGCAGGCGCCCAGCTGGTCGCCTTCCCCGAACTGGTGCTGACCGGGTACCCGGTCGAGGACCTCGCGCTGCGCAGTTCCTTCGTCGAGGCCTCCAGGACCGCGCTGGTCGAACTGGCCGCAAGGCTGGCGGAGGAGGGCCTGGGCGAGCTGCCCGTCGTCCTCGGCTACCTCGGGCGTTCCGAGCACGCCTCCGCCAAGCTGGGCCGCCCGGCCGGCTCGCCGCAGAACTGCGCCGCCGTGCTGCACCGCGGCGAGGTGGTCACCCGCTTCGCCAAGCACCACCTGCCCAACTACGGGGTCTTCGACGAGTACCGCTACTTCGTCCCCGGCGACCAGCTGACCGTGGTGCGGCTGCACGGCGTGGACGTGGCACTGGCCATCTGCGAGGACATCTGGCAGGACGGCGGCCGGGTCGCCGCGGCCCGCGAGGTCGCCGCCGGGCTGCTGCTGGTGATCAACGGCTCGCCGTACGAGCGCAACAAGGACGACGTCCGGCTGGAGCTGGTGCGGCGCCGGGCGGCCGAGGCCGGCTGCACCCTCGCGTACGTCAACATGGTCGGCGCTCAGGACGAGCTGGTCTTCGACGGCGACTCGATCGTGGTCGGCGCGGACGGCGAGGTGCTGGCCAGGGCGCCGCAGTTCGAGGAGCGGCTGCTGGTCCTCGATCTCGACCTGCCGGCGGCGGACTCCAACCACACCGACGGCCTGCTGCTGAGCGACGGGCTGCACCTGGTCCGCGCCGAGCTGGACGACGAGGTGGCCGAGGCCGCCACCGGCGGGCCGGACGAGCCCGGCGCGGCGGCGGAGATCGCTCCCAGGCTCTCCGACGAGGCCGAGATCTACGCGGCGCTGGTCTCCGGCACCCGGGCGTACGTCCGCAAGAACGGCTTCGAGTCGGTGCTGATCGGCCTCTCCGGCGGCATCGACTCCGCCCTGGTGGCGGCCATCGCGGTGGACGCGATCGGCGCCGAGAACGTGCACTGCGTCTCGATGCCCAGCCGGTACTCCTCCCAGCACTCGCGCGACGACGCCGCCGAGCTGGCCCGCCGCACCGGACTGAACTTCCGTACCGTGCCGATCGCGCCGATGTTCGACGCCTACATGGCCGCACTGAACCTGACCGGGCTGGCGGAGGAGAACCTGCAGTCCCGGCTGCGCGGGACGCTGCTGATGGCGATCTCCAACCAGGAGGGACACATCGTGCTCGCGCCGGGCAACAAGAGCGAGCTGGCGGTGGGCTACTCGACGCTGTACGGCGACTCGGTGGGCGCGTACGGGCCGATCAAGGACGTCTACAAGTCGCTGATCTTCCGGCTGGCGCGCTGGCGCAACGAGGTGGCCGAGGAGCGCGGCGAGGTGCCGCCGATCCCGGAGAACACCATCTCCAAGCCGCCGTCCGCCGAGCTGCGGCCCGACCAGGTCGACAGCGACTCGCTGCCGGACTACGACCTGCTGGACACCGTGCTCGACCTCTATGTCGAGGGCGACCAGGGCCGGGACGCGATCGTGGCGGCCGGGTTCGACGCCGACGTGGTGGACCGCATCGTCCGGCTGGTGGACACCGCCGAGTACAAGCGCCGGCAGTACCCGCCGGGCCCGAAGATCTCCGCCAAGGGCTTCGGCCGCGACCGCCGGCTGCCGATCACCAACCGCTGGCGCCGGGGCTGACCCGGCCGGCCGGGCGGCGCGGCGGGGGCCACTGCGGACCGGAGTGGCCCCGCGCCGGCGCCAGGAGGCCCGGGGCCGGCGGGCGTGCGCGTCAGTACTTGTAGTCGGCGGAGACCGCCCGGTGGTCGCTGCCGTCGGAGCCGAGCACCCGGGAGTCGGTGGGCTTCAGGCCGCCCCGGCTCAGGATCTGGTCGATCCGGGCCATCGGGAAGGCGTCCGGCCAGCTGAAGCCGAAGCCGTCACCGGCGGCGCCCTGGGCGGACCGCATCTGCGAGGTGATCGGCGCGAGGCTGCGGTCGTTCATGGTGCCGTTGAGGTCGCCCAGCAGCAGCACCTTCTTCAGGCTCTCGGCCTGGATGGCATCGCCCAGCGCCTGGGCGCTCATGTCCCGCTGACCGGCCGTGAATCCGCTGTCGAACTTCACCCGGACGGATGGCAGGTGCGCGACGAACACCGCCACCGGCCCCTGGGGAGTGGTCACCTGGGCGCGGAAGGCCCTGGTCCAGCCGATCCTGATGTCCACCACCGAGACTCCGCTGATCGGGTACTTCGACCAGAGGCCGACCGTGCCCTCCACCGCGTGGTACGGGTAGGTCTCCGCCAGCCCGCTCTCGTAGGTGCGCAGGTGGCTGCCGGCCAGCTCCTGGAGCGCGACGATCTGCGCACCGGAGTCCTTCAGCAGCTTGACCGTGCCGGCCGGGTCGGTGTTGGCGGCGGCCACGTTGTGGGTGAGGACCGTCCAGTCCCCCTTGCCGCTGCTCTTGTCGGTCAGCAGGCCGCCGAACAGGTTGAGCCAGACCACGGCCGGCAGCGTGATCGCCACCAGCGCCGTCGCGGAGCGCCGCCAGAGGGCCAGCGCCAGCAGCACCGGCACCGCCAGGCCGATCCACGGCAGGAAGGTCTCCAGCAGGCTGCCGAGGTTGCCGACGCCGTTGGGGACCTGGGAGTGGAGGGCCAGCAGCAGGGTGGTGAGCAGGGCCAGCGCGGCGATGACCGGACCACGGCGCCAGGTGTTGCGGCCCCTGCCGTCCACCCCCCAGCTCCAGCCCCGGCCGGGCCGGGAGGCGGCGCCGCCGAAGGACGGTACGGCGTCGCGGGACGGTACGCCGTCGGAGGGTGCTACGCCGTCGGAGGGGGGTAGGCCGTCGCCGGTCGGTGCCGCTGCCCTGTCCGCCTGCGCCATGTGGTGCCCTTCGTGCTGGGGTGTTGCCGGTCGGTGTCGGACTGATGCCGTTTTTGTCGGATTCTCGGCTCAGCCTATGACGGCACAGACGCGGGCACGGCCGACCGGGGTTGCGGCACGGCGCGCTTTGGTGAGGCAGCCCACGTTTGCGGCTGGCTACGAGTGCGTGGGCGAAGGAGCCGGAGACGCCGGGGGTGCCGGCGAGGGCTGGGGTGCCGGCGAGGACGAGGGCGCCGGCGAGGACGACGAGGGTGCGCGGTCGGCCGCGAGGCCCTGGAGCAGCGCGTCCACCATCTGCTCGGCGAGCCGCGGGTCACTGAGGTCGGAGTCGTCCCAGAGCACGGTGCGGCTCAGGATCGGGCCGAGCAGCAGGTCGTAGAGCAGGTCCTCGCCGAGGTCCGCGCGCAGGGCGCCCTCCTCGACACCGCGCCGTACGACTGCGCGCAGCAGCTCCCGGCGGGGCTTGATCACCCGCTCCTTGTAGGCCGCGTGCAGCTCGGGCCAGGCGTGGGTCTGGCCGAGCGCGGCCTTGAGCACCCAGCGCGAGCGCTTGGCGAGGCCGCGCTGACGCATGTACTCGACCATCGTCACCAGGTCCTCGCGGATGCTGCCGCCGGTGAGCTGGAACTCGGGGGCCTCCATCCGGGCGACCACGTCGACCAGCAGGGCCTCCTTGTTGGGCCAGCGCCGGTAGATGGTGGCCTTGCCGACGCCGGCGGCCGTCGCGATGCCCTCGACGGAGAAGTCGGAGAGGCCCGCGCCGCTCTCCATCAGCTGCTCGACGGCGGCGAAGATCGCGTGTTCCGCGGCCTCACTGCGCGGCCGCCCCCGGCGCGGGGCCTGGCACGGCGGCGCCCCGCCGGGGCCGCGCCCGCCCTGGGCGCTGACGCCCTGTGCTCCGGCTGTCTGCACGGCGGCCGCCCCTGTGGTGGCCACCGGTGCGGGGACGGTGCGCCCGGTGTCGGCGGATGCGGCGGGTTCGGCCTCCGTGGGCACAGCGGGTACGGCGTCGGCCTGCGCGGCAGCGGGCACCGAGGCCGTGGTGTCCGTCTCCATCAGTCCTCAGTCCTCTTCTCAGCGGCCCCGCCGGCGCCGGCCGGCGGGAGCGAGCTCCCGGTTCCGCGTGCGCGGGCTGCGCACGGCACCCCGGCATTCTCCCCCGGGCCGTTCGAGCGCCGGGCTCGCGGCGCGGGGATGTCGGCCGTGGGCACCGGCCGCGGCGCCCCACGGCAGCGGCCCTGCCGCCCCGGAGATTCCCGGAGGGCAGGGCCCCATTCTCCACCCACCGGGTCAGGCCTCGGCAGCCTCGGGCTGCGGCGTACGGGCGGACGCGGCGCCCGCGGCGCCCGCCGGGGCCGGTACCGGCGCGCCCGGGAGCAGGGTCGGAGAGCCGGGAGCGGCCGTCGGCGCGGTGCCCGGGGCAGCGGCCGGAGCCGCGCCCTGAGCGGTCGGCTTGCCCGGCAGCAGGAACCAGGCCAGCAGGACACCCACCGCCGTCACCCCGGCGGACACGCCGGCCACCACGTGCATCGCGTGGATGAAGGACTCCTGGGCCGGTCCGACCAGCTCCGCCCCCTTGGGGCCGAGCTTGGCGGCGACGCCGAGGGTGGCCTCCAGGGACTCGCCGGCCTTGTCCCGCAGTCCGGCCGGGAGCTGGTCGAGCCGGTCGGAGACGCCGTCCCGGTAGACGGTGGAGAGCACCGCGCCGAGGACGGCCACCCCGAGCGAGCCGCCGACCTGGCGGAAGGTGTTGTTGAGCGCCGAGCCGGCCCCGGCCTTCTCCCGCGGCAGCGAGCCCATGATCGCGACGGTGACGGGCGGCATCACGTGCGCCATTCCGGCACCCATCAGGAACCCGAGGACCACCAGCACCCAGATCGGCGTGGTGACGCCGAGCAGCAGGTAGCCGAGGAAGGCGACGGCGATCAGCGCCATGCCGCCGGCGCAGGTCGCCCGTACGCCGAAGCGGTCGACCACCAGCCGGGCCCGGGGCGCGAAGAGCAGCTGGGCGACGGCCAGCGGGAGCATCAGGACCCCGGCCTGGAGGGCGCTGTAGCCGCGCACGCTCTGGGTGTAGAAGACGCCGAAGAAGGAGACGCCCATCAGCGCGAAGAACACCAGGCCGATGACGGTGACGGAGGCGCTGAACACCCGGTTGCGGAACCAGCCCACGTCCAGCGCGGGGTGGTCGGTGCGCTTCTCGTGCACGACGAAGGCGACCAGCGCGAGCACGCCGATCAGGACCGGCACCCAGGCGGCGGGCGCGGTGAGGTCGGCCAGCTCGCCGCCCTTGATGATGCCGTAGATCAGGGCGACCAGGCCGATCACCGAGAGCAGCACGCCGAGCGGGTCCAGCCGGCCCGGCCGCGGGTCGCGGGAGTCCGGGACGAGCAGCGCCATGGCGACCAGTGCGACCAGCACGATCGGGACGTTGACCAGGAAGACCGAGCCCCACCAGAAGTGCTCGATCAGCGCGCCTCCGGTGATCGGGCCGATGGCGATCGCCAGGCCCACCGCGCCGGCCCAGATGCCGATCGCCTTGGGCTGCTCGGAGCGCTCGAAGACGTTCATGATGATGGCGAGCGTGGCGGGCATCACGAAGGCGCCGCCGAGGCCCATCACGGCGCGGTAGCCGATGAGTTCGCCGGGCGAGGTGGCGAGGGCCGAGAGCAGCGAGCCGAGGCCGAACACCAGCATGCCGGCGAGCAGCGACTTCTTGCGCCCGAAGCGGTCGCCGAGCAGCCCGGCCGTGAAGAGCAGGCCCGCGAAGACCAGGGTGTAGGAGTTGATCGACCACTCCAGGTCGCTCTGCGAGGCGCCGAGCCCGACCGGGGCGGGGGACGCGATGGTCTTCATCGCGACGTTGAGGATCGAGTTGTCCAGGACCACGACCAGCAGGGCGAGCACCAGGGTGCCCAGGATCGCCCAGCGGCGTCGGTGGATCGCTTCGGATATCCGCGGTGGCGCGGGCGAGCTGCTCATGTGTGTCTTCCCGTCGGTGCGAAGTGCCGCTTGCGGGACCTTCCGAGACGACGGCGTCTCGTAACCCCCTCCGACAGAGTAGCCCCAGTTTCGATACGAGACGGGCCCGTATCGTAAAGATTGGGCAAAGGCACGCTGTGGCGTACGTCGCACACGGTCGGGTACGCGCCTCTTTGCGCCCGGGCCGGGGCGTGCAAGCATGGAGGAGATCCGGGGACGCCGCACGGCGCCACGAGACGACAACCCTTCAGGAGCCTGTTCGATGAACGCTTCTTCGCCCTCGCCTGCCCAGAACCAGGCGTCGACCGCCACCCTCTACGGAGGCGTCACCAACCGCCGCGTCACCGTCCGCGACCTCGCCGCAGCCAAGCAGCGCGGCGAGAAGTGGTCGATGCTCACCGCGTACGACGCCCTCACCGGGGGCGTCTTCGACGAGGCCGGCATCCCCGTCCTGCTGGTCGGCGACTCGGCGGGCAACTGCCACCTCGGCTACGAGACCACCGTGCCGGTGACCATGGATCAGATGGTGATGCTCTCCGCCGCCGTCGTCCGCGGCACCAAGCGAGCGATGATCATCGGCGACATGCCGTTCGGCTCCTACCAGGAGTCCCCCGCGCAGGCCATGCACAACGCCGCCCGCCTGATGAAGGAGGCCGGCGTCGGCGCCGTCAAGCTGGAGGGCGGCGAGCGCAGCGCCCGCTCGATCGAGCTGCTGGTCGAGGCCGGCATCCCGGTGATGGCCCACATCGGCCTGACCCCGCAGTCCGTCCACGCCTTCGGCGGCTACCCCGTCCAGGGCCGCGGCGACGAGGCCGCGCACCAGCTGCTGCGCGACGCCAAGGCCGTCCAGCAGGCCGGCGCGTTCGCCGTCGTGCTGGAGGCCGTACCGGCCGAGCTGGCCGCCCAGGTCACCGGGCAGCTGGCCATCCCCACCGTCGGCATCGGCGCCGGGGCCGACTGCGACGCCCAGGTGCTGGTCTGGACGGACATGGCCGGCATGACGGCGGGCCGGGTGCCCAAGTTCGTCAAGCAGTACGCCAACCTTCGGGCCGTCCTCGGCGACGCCGCCCGCGAGTTCGCCGCCGACGTCTCCGGCGGCGCCTTCCCGGCGCCGGAGCACACCTTCAAGTGAGCCGCACCCGAGGCCGCCGGGCCGGCCGGCCCGGCGAGTGAACCGGTCGGCCGACCACGGCCGACGCCCCGCTGACAGCCCGCTGACAGTGCCGACAGGGCGCTGACAGCGGTCTGACAGCCGGGCCGGACAGCCTGGTGGCATGACACGAATCGCCACCGCCCCGAACGAGCAGGGGACCAGCGGCAACGCGGTCGAGGTGCACGGGATCGTCAAGCACTACGGCGAGACCAAGGCCCTCGACGGCGTCGACCTGACCGTCAGGCAGGGCACCGTCCTCGGCGTCCTGGGCCCCAACGGCGCCGGCAAGACGACGCTGGTGCGTATCCTCTCCACCCTGATCAAGCCCGACGCCGGGACCGCGTTCGTCGGCGGCTACGACGTCCTGCGCCAGCCCAAGCAGCTGCGCCGCACCATCGGTCTGACCGGGCAGTACGCCTCCGTCGACGAGATGCTCTCCGGCTACGAGAACCTCTACCTGATCGGCCGGCTGCTCGACCTCTCCCGCCAGGAGGCCAGATCCCGCGCCACCGAGCTGCTGGAGCGCTTCTCGCTCACCGAGGCCGCCAAGCGGATCGCCAAGACGTACTCCGGCGGTATGCGCCGGCGGCTCGACCTCGCGGCCAGCATGATCGGCCGCCCCCGGGTCCTCTACCTGGACGAGCCCACCACCGGCCTGGACCCGCGCACCCGCAACGAGGTCTGGGACGAGGTCCAGCGCATGGTCGCCGAGGGCGCGACCGTCCTGCTCACCACCCAGTACATGGAGGAGGCCGAGCAGCTGGCGCACGAGCTCACCGTGATAGACCGGGGCAAGGTGATCGCCTCCGGCGGTGTCGCCGAACTCAAGGCCCAGGTCGGCGGCCAGACCCTCCAGGTGCGCCCGGCCCACCCGGCCGACCTGCCCGAGATGGCCCGCTGCCTGCGTGAGCACGGCATCCCCGTCGCCACCTTCTCCACCGACACCGGGCTGCTCTCCGTCCCCCTCACCGGGGAGGAGCAGCTCACCGCCGTGGTCGGGGTGCTCGGCACCCGCGGCTTCGCGATCGCCGGGATCGACACCCTGGTGCCCAGCCTGGACGAGGTCTTCCTGGCCATCACCGGCAAGCCCGCCGCACCGGCCGACGCGCCGGGCGCCGACGCCACCCCCGCGACCCTTGCGAAGGAGCCCGTCGCATGAGCGCCGCGACCCTCACCCCGGCCCTGCCCAAGTCCTCGACCGCCGACGACCCGAGGATCGGCCTGCGCTCCACCCTGCGCCACGTCGGCGCGCTGACCCGCCGCAACCTGCTGCGGATCAAGGCGGACCCCGAGTCGATGATCGACGCACTGCTGGTGCCGATCATCTTCACGCTGCTCTTCGTCTACGTCTTCGGCGGCGCCGTCTCCGGCAACCAGCACGACTACATCCAGTACATGATCCCCGGCCTGCTGGGCACCACCGGGCTGAACCTGGCGATGGCCGTCGGCACCGGCCTCAACTCGGACTTCCAGACCGGCGTGATGGACCGCTTCCGTACGCTGCCGATCGGCCGCGCCGCCGTCCTGCTCTCCAAGATGGCGGCGGAGACCCTGCGCTGCCTGGTCTCGTTCACCATCCTGATCGGCTTCGCGATGCTGCTCGGCCTGGAGATCAGGACCGGCGTCCTCCACCTGCTCGCCGCGGTCGGTCTGTCGCTGACCTTCGGCATGTCGATCGTCTGGGTCTCGATGCTGCTCGGCATGGCCATGCGCAGCGCGCAGGCCGTCCAGGGGGTCACCATGCT
The DNA here is from genome assembly GCF_044457565.1 of Kitasatospora sp. NPDC050543. NCBI lineage: Bacteria > Bacillati > Actinomycetota > Actinomycetes > Kitasatosporales > Streptomycetaceae > Kitasatospora > Kitasatospora sp. NPDC050543. The sequence continues at coordinate 168,397 of NZ_JBITGZ010000013.1, forward strand.
CGCGGTCATGCCGCTGCAGTTCGGCAGCTCGATCTTCGCGCCGACCAGCACCATGCCGGGCTGGCTGCAGTCCTTCACCAAGTACAACCCGCTCTCCGCGCTGGCGGACGCCTGCCGCAACCTGATCAACGGCGGGCCGCTGACGCACGCGGTGCTGGTGGTGCTGATCTGGTCGGCGGCGATCACCGCCGTGACCGCGCCGCTGGCGGTGGCCCGGTTCCGCAAGCGGACCTGACCGCGGCCCGGCGCCGGACGCCACCGCCCGCACGCCGCCACGGCCGACCGCAGAGCGCGGCCGGCCGTGGCGGCGTCAGCGCGCGAGCCAGTGCGCGATAGCGTCCAGCGCGGTGGATGCCTCCCGCAGCGAGAAGCCACCGCCCTCGGCGTACGCGGCCTCGTAGGCCTCGTCACCCAGCATCCGGCGCAGGCTCCGCTCGGCGCGCTCCTGCTCGGAGCGGTCCAGGAAGCCGCCCTTGGGCCCGTTCAGCCCGGCGTACGCGCCCATCAGCGAGGCTGCCTCCAGGGCGGGTTCGCGGGTGCCGTCCCGCTCGGCGAAGACCCTGAGCACGCCCACCGCGGGCGGTACCAGCATCACCGTCATCTGCTCGACGAAGCCGCCGCTGATCCGGTCCCGGACCACGGCCAGCATCCGCAGCCCCTCCCGGAGCATCTCAAGACCGCGCTCGGGGTCGCCGGCCCGGGCCACCACCCAGGCCCGGGTGCAGCAGAGCATGCCCGTGACCAGGCCGACCGGGCCCGGACCGAGGTTGCTCGCCGCCAGCAGGTCCAGCTCCACCAGCGCCCCCGGGAAGTCCTCGCGGTGTGTCCGGACGGCGCACAGCAGCAGGTGCCCCAGCAGCCGGGCGCCGTTGGCCGCATGGCTCGGGCCGGGCTCCAGGTCCGCCAGGGCGGACCGGATGGCGTGCTCCCCCTCGTCGAGGTCGCGGGCGAGCAGCGCGTTGCCGAGCTGCACCCTCAGCATCGGCACCTCGTGCGGCGCCCCCAGCTCCTCGGCCAGCTCGATCGCCTGACGGTAGGCCTCGGCGGCCTGGTCGGACGATCCCCCGTTCGCCAGGGCCTCGCCGCGGGCCGCCAGCGCCTGGGACATGCCCCAGCGGTCGCCGACCCGGACGAACAGCTCCAGTGACTCCTCGCCGTCCCGGATGCTCTGCTCCGCGCCGCCCGGCCAGTCGTTCATCATCTTGGCGCGGATCTGCAGGATGAACGCCAGGTCGGCGTCCGTGCCGTGGACCCGGCAGCCCGCCACCGCGTCGTCCAGCAGCTCCCGCATCCCCTCCAGCTTGCCGACCAGGAACGCCCCGAACACCCGCATCAGCCCGGGGAACCGGTACGCCTGTGGCAGGTCCGGGGTGTAGGTGTCCAGGATGCGCCGCGACAGTGCCGCGGCCCGGCGGTCGCCCAGCACGTCCAGGTTGCCCTCGAACTGGCAGGTCAGACTGAAGATCGCCAGCTGTCTGCGGGCCTCGGCCAGCACTCCGTCCGGCAGCGGCAACTCGTGCTCCAGCACGGGCCACTCCAGCGGCTGCGGCGCCGGGCCGTCCTCGGCGAACGGCTCGGGGCCCAGCGCCGCCACCGCCTCGTACCAGCCGGCGGCCTCGGCGCCGTAGCCGCGCAGGGCCCAGAACCAGCTCATCCCGAGGACCAGGACCAGCGCCTCCTGCTCCTCGCCCCGGTCGACGGCCCGACGCAGCGCGGCGCGGATGTTGTCCTGCTCACGCTCCAGTACGGCCAGCCAGTGCAGTTGCTTCGGGCCGTGCAGGTCCAGCTCGGCGGCGCGGACCAGCTCCCTGAAGTGCCGCAGGTGACGCAGCTGCACGTCGTCCCCGACGGCCTGGGCCAGCCGCTCGGCGGCGTACTCGTGGATCGTCTCCAGCATCCAGTAGCGCGGCGGACCCTCGCCGCCCAGGCCCGCCACCAGCAGGGACTTGTCGACCAGCGAGAGGAGCAGGTCGGCGACGTCGGCGCGGGGCACGTCGGCCCCGTCCGAGCAGACCGCCTCGGCGTTCTCCAGCGTCCAGCCGCCGGAGAAGGCCGAGAGCCGCCGCAGCACCGCTCGTTCGCGCTTGCCGAGCAGGTCCCAGCTCCAGTCGACGACGGCGCGCAGGGTCTGCTGGCGGGGCAGCACGGTACGGCTGCCGGCGGTGAGCAGGGCGAACCGGCCGTCGAGCCGGTTCGCGATCTGACGTGGCGTCATGACCCTGAGCCGGGCCGCCGCGAGCTCGATGGCGAGCGGCAAGCCGTCCAGCCGGCGGCAGATCTCGGCAACGGCCTCCGGGTCGGCGTCCGGCTCGAAGCCGGGCCGGGCCGCGGCGCCCCGCTCCGCCAGTAGCCGCAGGGCGACCGGGTCGGGCAGCGGCTCGACCGGCAGGACGCTCTCACCGGGCACCCCGAGCGGCTCGCGGCTGGTCGCCAGTACGGTCAACTCGGGGCACTCGGCGAGTAGTTGGTCGACCAACTCGGCGGCGGCCTGGATCAGGTGCTCGCAGTTGTCCAGGACGATCAGCATCCGGCGGCGCCCGCAGTGCTCGATGATCCGACGCACCGGGTCGCCGCTGCGGCCCTCGATCACCTCGGCGACCATGCCGCCGGTGTGCAGGGCCGTGGCGCGCAGGCCCAGCGCGGAGAGCACCGCGCCGGCGACGTCCTCCGGGCTCTCCAGCGGGGCGAGTTCGGCCAGCCAGACGCCGTCCGGCCACTGCCCGCCCTCCTGTTCGGCGCGGCCCGCCTCGACCGAGAGTCTGGTCTTGCCGGAGCCGCCGGGGCCGGTCAGGGTGGTCAACCGCCCGGTGGTCAGCGCCGTACGCAGGGCGGCCAGGTCGCTCTCGCGGCCGACGAAGCTGGTGAGGCGCGCGCGCAGGTTGCCCGCGGGCCGGGCGGGCGGCGCGCCGGGGGTCGTCGGGGTGGCGGGGGCGGGCGGCGCGGCGAGGGGTGTCGGGGTGGCGGGGGCGGGCGGCGCGGCGGGAGCAGCAGGGGCGGCCCGGCGGGGTTCCGGCGGCCTGCCCGCCTGGACCTGCGGCGCGGAGTCGGCCGGCGGCTGGAGCAACTCGTGGTACAGGTCCAGCAGTTGCCGGCCCGGATCGGTGCCCAGCTCCTTTGCCAGCGCCCGCCGGGCGAGGTCGTACTGGCGCAGCGCGTCCGCCGTCCGCCCGCTCTCGTACAGCGCGCGGATCTGCAGGTAGCGCAGCTGCTCGTCCAGCGGATACTGCTCACAGAGCTCGGCGAGTTCGGCGGTGAGCTCCGGGGCGCGCCCGAGGCCGAGCTCGGCGGTGATCCGGTGGCGGCGGGCCTCCTCGCGCTGGGCCTCCAGCCGGACGGCCGGACCGCCGGGATCGGGCAGGTCGGCCAGGGCGGGCCCGCGCCACAGCGCCAGCGCGGCGCACAGCCGCTCGGCGGCACGCGCCTGGTCGGCGGCCTCCAGCGCCCGGCGGCCCTCGGTCGACAGCCGCTGGAAGTCGGCCAGATCGCTGTGCGGGCCGGTCAGCCAGTACCCGGCCGGGCCGGAGCCGACCTCGTCCCGGCCTATGGTGCGGCGCAGCCGGCCGACCAGGGTCTGCAGCGCGGCGGCGGAGTCCTGCGGCAGCTCGGTGTCCCAGACCTCGTCCACCAGCAGCTCGGCGGGCACCGGCCGGCCCTGCCGGAGCACCAGCGCGGCCAGCAGGGCCCGCAGCCGCGCCCCGCCGAGGGATACGGGCGTGCCGTCGTCGTGGTGGGCCGTGGTCGTACCCAGGATGCCGTAGTACACCCGCCCCATTCTGGAGGACGCCCGGCCGGGCGCACGCACATATACCGGCCGCGGCACCTCCCGGCCAGGAACCCCGGACGCCGTCCCGGACGTTCTCCGGGGACGGCTTGTCCGGGCCCGGGCCCGGCGGGCATGATCGGTCCCCGGCCCGCCCGGGCCGTTCACCGCCGATCGCCCACCGCGTTCCGTCCGCCCCCGACCCTCGGAGCCCACGCATCATGACCTTCGCCGCAACGCAGCGCTCGCGCAGCGAGGACCGCCGGATCAGCCCGGTCTTCTGGGTGCTGCTCGGGATCCTCGGCACCTCGGGCTGGGCCGTGTGGGCGGGCTACGGCAACGCACCCGGCTTCGGCGTGTTCCTGTTCGTGGTGGCCGGTTGGATGGTCTCGCTCTGCCTGCACGAGTACGCCCACGCGCGCACCGCACTGCACGGCGGGGACATCTCGATCGGCGCCAAGGGGTACCTGACCCTCAATCCGTTCAAGTACGCCAACGCGCTGCTGAGCTTCGTCCTGCCGGTGGTGTTCATCATCATGGGCGGCATCGGCCTGCCCGGCGGCGCGGTGTACATCGAGCGGCACCGCATCCGGGGCCGGCTCAAGCACAGCCTGATCTCGGCGGCCGGGCCGCTGGTGAACGTGGCCTGCGCGGCGCTGCTGCTGATCCCGGTCGGCGCCGGCTGGCTCGACGACGCACCCGGCACGGCCCAGATCGGTCCGTACGAGGTCACCGTGCTGCCCGCCGCGCTGGCGTTCCTGGGCCTGCTCCAGGTCAGCGCCTCGCTGCTGAACCTGCTGCCGGTGCCCGGCCTGGACGGTTACGGGATCGTCGAGCCCTGGCTGTCGCTGAAGGCCCGCCGGGCGGTCGAGCCGTTCGCGCCGTACGGGCTGCTCGCGGTGTTCATCCTGCTGTGGCAGTCCCAGATCGGCAGCTGGTTCTTCAACCTGGTGTACGACATCACCGGCGCCTTCGGGGTGTCGGAGGGCGACATCTGGATCGGCCAGCACCTGTTCCGGTTCTGGGAGCTCTGAACCGGGCCCGAGCCCGCTCGCGCTGTTGCTCCCCGGGCGTCGACGCCGGTCGGCCTGCCGGCTCGGGGCCTGGGGGCCTGGGGGCCTGGGGGCCGCCGCCCGTCCGCTAGCCGTCCCGGCCCTCCAGGCGGGCCTTGCGCACGTGGAACCACGCGATGTTGCTGGAGACGCCCGCCAGCAGCACCCACACCACTCCCAGCCAGTTGCCCTGCACGAAGGAGACCACGGCTGCGGTCACCGCGAGGACGAGCACGATCGAGGCGTAGAGGGCGGTGCGGGGCATGAGAGAGGGCTCCTAGGGCCGGGTACGGTCAGCCCCCATTGTCGCCGAAGGCCCCGTGGATCCGCTCCATGGGGCCTTCGGCGTGCCTGCCGCCCGTGCTACGACCGGCCTGGCACCTGCTCGCCGGGCGCCCGCCCCGCGCTTGCCGCGTGCTACACGTCGGTGACCCGCAGGCCCGCGTGGGCCTTGTAGCGGCGGTTGACCGAGATCAGGTTGGCGACCAGCGACTCGACCTGGTGGGCGTTGCGCAGCCGGCCGGCGAAGATGCCGCGCATGCCGGGGATGCGGGAGGCGAGCGCCTGCACGATGTCGGTGGCGGCACGCTCCTCGCCGAGCACCATCACGTCCGTATCGATCTCGGCGATCGACTCGTCCTGGAGCAGCACCGCCGAGAGGTGGTGGAAGGCGGCGGTCACGCGGGAGTCCGGCAGCAGGGCCGCGGCCTGCTGGGCGGCGCTGCCCTCCTCCGGCTTGAGCGCGTAGGCACCCTGCTTGTCGAACCCGAGCGGGTTGACGCAGTCGACGACGATCTTGCCGGCCAGTTCCTCGCGCAGGGCCGAGAGGGTGGCGGCGTGCCCGTCCCACGGCACGGCGATGATGACGATGTCGCTCTCACGCGCGGTCGTCGCGTTGTCCGCGCCCCGCACCCCGAGCCCGAGCTCGGCGGCCGAGGCCTCGGCGCGCTCCGCCGTACGGGAACCGATGATCACCGGCTGGCCCGCCTTGGCCAGCCGGTAGGCCAGCCCCCGGCCCTGGTCGCCGGTACCGCCCAGGACGCCGACGACGAGCTGCGAGACGTCCGGCAGGTCATGGGCGGGGTTGGTCGCTGAATCGAGGGAAGTCATGCGCTGATCCTGCCAAAGCCCCGGGCGCCACGACATGCTGGGCCGCATGGACGCGGTGAGAGTTTCAGCACTCCGGCAGAGCCTGGCGGGCACCGGCTGGATCGAATCGACCAGGGCGTTCGCCGGCTCGCTGCGCCGGTCGGTCACCCGCCGCAGCGCCGCCGGGCTGCTGCTGGTCGGCACCCCGGCGTACGAACCCTGGCACCTCGCCGCCCACCTGGAGGACGAGGCCGCCTGGTCGGCCGTCCCGCAACTGGCCCCGATCCTGCTGCGCCACCGCGTCCCCGCCGAGGCCCCCGCCCACCTCTCGTACGGCCTGCGGCGGCTCACCGGGGTCCGGCGCGGGGAGACGGTGCTGCTGGTGGCTCCGACGGCGGCCGGGGCCCGGCTGCTGGAGCGGGTCCAGGACGCGCGCCGGGGCGGGGCGACGGTGCTGGCGCTGGACGACGGTGACCACGAGCTGGCCGGGCTGGCGCACGAGCGGCTCACGGTGGAGGCGGTGGGGGTCGCGGCGGCGGAGGTGGGTTCGGGTTCGGGTTCGGGGCAACCCTTCGATCTCGTCCAGCATCTGGTCAGCACCGCCGCCGGGGCAGCGCCGGCGCGCCGCTCGCGACTCGCTCGGCTGGTGGAACGGCTGACGGCCCCGCCGGTCACCCACTGGTAGCGCGGCCGCCACCCGCGCGGGTCCGGCGGGTGGCTGATCCCGCGTATGCCCGGATCCGGCGTCCGGTGTGTGCGCCGCCGGGCGCGGAAATTGCGTTGCGGGGGCGGATCGGTGGCGCGCATGATTGCCGCTCGTGACCGCTGAACCACCTCATCCGAGCGGGCTGCGCACCCTGCTGCGCGGCCTGCGGCCCGACCTCGCGCCGTGGCGTTCGTCCCGCGAGTTCCGGCTGCTCTGGAGCGCGGGCTGCATCACCACCTTCGGCAGCTTCCTCACCTACGTCGCCGTGCCGATGCAGATCAAGGAGCTCACCGGCTCCTACCTCGCGGTCGGCCTGATCGGCGCGGTCGAACTGCTGCCACTGATCGCCTTCGGCCTGTGGGGCGGCGCCCTGGCCGACGCGCTGGACCGCCGCAAGCTGGTACTGGCCTCGGAGGCCGGCCTGGGTCTGCTCGCCGGGCTGCTGCTGCTCAACGCACTGCTGCCGGCACCGATGCTCTGGCCGATCTACCTGGTCACCGGCCTGGTCGCGGCGCTGGACGGCCTCCAGCGCCCCGCCCGTGACACCCTCACCCCGCGCATCGTCGAACACGACCAGATGACCGCCGCGTTCGCCCTCACCTCGCTCTACCACAGCGCGGGGTCGATCCTCGGCCCGGCGCTGGCGGGCGTGATCGTGGCGTTGGCCGGCGTGCAGACCGCGTACGCGCTGGACGTGCTGACCTTCGCGGTCTCACTGCTGCTGCTCGCCCGGATGCGGGCCGTACCGCCGCCCACCGGCGCGGAGAAGCCCTCGCTGGCGGGCATCGCCACCGGCCTGAAGTACGCCTGGAGCCGGCCCGAGCTGCTCGGCACCTATGTGGTGGACATCTGCGCGATGCTGTTCGCCTTCCCCAACGCGATCTTCCCGTTCCTCGCCGACGAGCTGGACGCGCACTGGGCACTGGGGCTGATGTACGGGGCGTCGGCGGTCGGTTCGCTGCTGGTCTCCGCGACCAGCGGCTGGACCTCCCGGGTGCACCGGCACGGCCGGATGGTGGTGCTCGCCGCGCTCGGCTGGGGCGCCGCGATGACGGGCGCCGGGCTGGCCGGGAACCTCTGGGTGGTGCTGCTGATGCTCGCCCTGGCGGGCGGCGCGGACAACGTCAGCGGTCTCGGTCGCGCGACCATCTGGAACCAGTCCATCCCCGACGCTCTGCGCGGGCGGCTGGCCGGGGTCGAGCTGCTCAGCTACTCGGTCGGCCCGCAGCTGGGCCAGGTCCGGGCGGGTGCGATGGCCGGGCTGGTCGGCGTGCGCGGCTCGATCTGGGCGGGCGGCCTGGCGTGCGTGGTCGGTGTGGTGGCCCTGGCGGCCGCACTGCCCAGACTGCTCGCGTACGACGCCCGGACGGACCCGCACGTGGCGGCCGCCCGCGCCGAACGCGCGCGGCAGGACTCGGCGCAAGGGCTGGAGTCAGAGCAGGTACCGGACTCGGAGCAGGTACCGACCGCCGGACACTGAGCCTCCGCCGACCCCACCGGCCCACCAACCACCAGCCCAGATCCATGCGCTGGCGTCGGTTCAGGCTCGGGCGGCCTGCTCCCGGTGCTCCTGCGGGCTGACGCCCCGTTCGCGTTTGAACGCGGCGCTGAGCGCGAAGGCACTGCCGTAGCCGACCCTGCGGGCCACCGAGGCGACGGTCGCCTCCGGTTCGAGCAGCTGGTCGGCGGCCAGCGTCAGCCGCCGGCCCGTCAGGTACGCCATCGGCGGCTCGCCCACCAGCTCCGTGAAGCGCCGGGCCAGCGCCGCGCGCGAGACACCCACCTTGAACGCCAGGTCCGCGACCGTCCACGGGTGGGCCGGATCGTCGTGCAGCAGCTGGAGCGCCCGGCCGACCACCGGGTCGCCCTGCGCCCGGTACCAGGCCGGCGCCGCCGCCTCCGGCCGGGAGAACCAGGCCCGCAGCACGGTGATCAGCAGCAGGTCGAGCAACCGGTCGAGCATCACCTCCTGGCCCGGTTCGTCCCGGCCGATCTCCTCGGAGAGCAGCGGTACCAGCGGTGAGTCCCACTCGCCCCGCGCCAGCACCACCAGCTGCGGCAGCGCGGCGACCAGCCGCCGGCTGACCTCGCCCTCCATCTGGTACGTGCCGCTGAGCAACACCGTCGAGCCGCCCGGGCGTTCGCCCCAGGTCCGCACGCCCAGGTCCATGTCCTCGCACAGCTCCACCCCGTCCGGGGTGGTGGAGACCTGGCCCGGCTGGATGACGATCTGCGGCTCGGTCGCCGGATCGCCGGCGACCGTGTAAGCCTCGGGCCCGCGCACCACGGCGACGTCGCCCGGGCGCAGCCGTACCGGCGGGCAGGTGTCGGGGACCACCCAGGCCTCGCCGCGCTCGACCGCCAGCAGCGTGAGCGGCGCCCGGTCCTGGATCCGGAGCGACCACGGCGGGTCCAGCACCGACCTGAGCAGGAAGGCGCCCCTGGCTCTCGGCCCGTCGAGCAGACCGGCGAGTGCGTCCATGCGTACGAGTCTATAGACGCTCGCGCATGGGCGGGAGTGTCCCGACCATGGCGGGGAACTCCCCTGGGGCGATTGACTGATGAGGCAACAGAAACCCCGTCCGAACGGGGCGCACCGCCCACACTGCCCCGCACCACCGGTACCACCACCCGCCTTAGAACCGTTCCCGCCCTGGAGGCCGCGATGTTCGCCCTGTTCCGGACCACCTCACTGGCCGCCGCCGCCCTCACGATGGGCCTCACGGCCGGCCTGTTCTACGGCTACGCGTGCTCCGTGATGCTCGCCCTGGGCAAGGTGGACGACCGCACCTTCGTCGACGTGATGCAGCGGATCAACACCGCCATCATCAACGGCTGGTTCGCGCTCGGCTTCGGCGGTGCGGCGGTGTTCGCGGTGATCTCCGCCGCGCTGCACTGGCGTGGCGACGGCCGGTCGGTGCTGCCGTGGATCGTGGCCGCGATCGTGCTGTACGGCGTGATGTTCGTGATCACCGGCGCCGTCAACGTCCCACTCAACAACGACCTCGCGGCCGCCGGCGACCCGGCCTCGATCACCGACCTGGCGGGCCTGCGCGCCCACTTCGAGGGCACCTGGGTGCGCTGGAACATCGTCCGCGCCGTGGCCTCCACCGCCGCCTTCGGCTGCCTCGCCTGGGCCCTGGTCCTGGAGGGCCGCCTGCGCTGAGCGGCCCCCGGGTCACTCCGCCAACTGCAGCACGTTGTGATGCGGGCCGCCGGACACCTTCACCGCAGGCGTCCACGCGCGGCCCGCCCATCCGACCGGCACATTGACATCCAACTGAACGGCCCGGACAGCCTCGCCGCCCTTGCTGAACACCCACAGGGACGGCAGCGAGTACGAGGTGGCCTGCGGCACCCACTCCACCGGGTCGCCCACGGCGTCGGAGATCTCGTCGTCGGAGTCACCCTCCCCGAACACCTGGACCCGGTCCCACGCGAACGGGGTGAGCTCCGCCAGCGCGACCGGCGCCTCGCCCTTGACCGCGCCGTCGAGCGCGGCCTGAAGCCGCCCGTCCACCCCGCTCTCCAGCGCCGGCTCCCGCAGCACGTACCAGAGCACGCCGCACAGCAGCACCGCCACCAGTACGACCCCGCCGCCGAACCACCTCCGCGACACCCGCCACCTCCCGGCCCCCGTCCCCACCACGCCCCCGCTACCTGCTGCCCGGATCGCCGAGATCTCTGCCCTCATCAGGTGCCCCGGGCTTGTTGTCGGTGTGCCCGGTCTCGCCGATCTTGACCTTGTCGCTGTTGACCAGGTTGCCATCCGCGTCCATGACCACCGTCCGCCCGTGCAGGACGGCCTGCTGCACCAGCCCGGCGATCTCCGCGTCCGTCGCTGTCGGATTCTCCAACGCGATCTTCCGCCCGACCTCGTTGTTGAAGAGATCCATCGCCTCGCGGTCGGACGGATTGCCGGGGAGCCGCTCGTGGGCCATCCCGTAGCGCTCCGTCCAGTCGACGCCGTAGCGCCTGGCCATCAGGGCATTCCAGTACGCGTGCCGCATCGCATCCATATGGCCGTCGTTGTTGTCCTCGGGGAACGCGGCCGCACTCCACTCGAATGCCTGCTCCCTGGTCCGTTGGAAGTCCAGGAGCTCCGCCGCATTCAGGTCGCCGAGCATGTTCGCCTCGCCCCGCGTGATCGGCCGCGGCTCTCCGAGCAGCCGAGTCATCCCCCGAGGATCGTCGGTCACCTGGTACTCCTGAAGGCTTTCCTGCGGACTCAGGCGCCGGCCCTTGTACGCGACGCCGTTGAAGGAGTCGGCTGTCGTCCCGCTGTCGTCCTTGAGGTCCCAGGCGACCTTCTCATCGGACTTGGTGGCCATCGACAGCGCATCCCCGATGTGCCCCTGTATCGCTGTCATCCGGTCCTGGAACTCCCGGCCCCTTGCATCGGGGTCGTTCCGCAGGTCGGGCGGCAGGTGCAGACTTCCGTCCGGTGCGACGGTCACACCCAAGGCCTGCGCCTGGTGAAGCCAGTGCTCCAGTTCCTGTTGCGCGGCCCGGAACTCCCCGACCGCCATCTGCAGTGCGTAGGTGATCGCCTCGGCCTGCTTCTGCGCGTACTCCAGCTGCGTCAGGTCCTCGACGATGTTGCTACGGGCCTGCTCGTAGGCAGACCCGACCCAACCGCTGTTCTGCACCGCGTTGTTGACCTCGGTGCGGTAGCGCTCGACCAGCTTGGCCAGCTGCACCGCCTGCGCTTCCCACGCCTCGGCGGCCTTCAGCACCGGCCCGACCTTCGCTTCTCGCACCTGCTCGACCGTCAGCACAGTCAATGCCCCCCGCCCAGAGCCGACCGATTGGCGTCCTCGACTGCGCGGTAGGACCGGCCACTGGTCTCCAGGTTCCCCCGGTGCGGCCCAGTCGCTCGGCCAGCATGTCGTTCTGCTTCTCCCAAAGCTGCTGGGTGGCCCTGAGCTGGTCAGCGGTCTGCCAGCCCGCCAGGCCGGTCACGGCGGCACCGGTCGCCTCGCAGCTCTTCCCGGCTTCGGTGAGGGCGGTCTGTCACAGCTCGAACGCCACGCCACCCGCCTTTTGCAGTGCTCCCGGGTCCACCCGGTAGCCCGCGCCGCTCTCCCTGGGCTCTGCCATGCCGCTCGTCCTCCCCCTCGGACTGCATCGGACGGAACCGGACGCGCTGGCCGCCCCCGCGACCACGGCACAGACCGATTGCGCCGATGCCAACGCCGGTCGGGCCCGGTTGGTTCCGGTGGATCAGTCCTCGTCGGGGGCGGTGGCCGGGGTGTCGCGCCAGCGGGGGTCGTTCTGCCACTCGCGGTTGCGTTCCTCGGCGAGCTGCAGTGCGTGGGCGGCCTCGTCGGGGGTGGCGTAGGGGCCGAGGCGGTCCTTGGCCGGGCACTCGGGGCCTTCCTCGACCTTGTTGTGCTTGATGCAGAAGAACCACTCGCCGGGCTTGCCGGTCGGTTTGCGGCTGAATCCCAGGTTCATGGCGGGCCTCTCCGGTCGGTCGGTGATGAGGTGACTGAGGTGACTGAGGTGACTGATGGGCCGAGCACCAGGTTCGGGTGGTGCATGCATCCGTCGCTCGTGCCGATCATGCCCGTAGGAGCCCGCGCGCACACCGCCGGGGCGGGCCGCGGCCGCCGGATAGACTCGCCGCCATGGCTCTCGTACCCGGCATCCAGTCCCCCACCCGCAAGGTCCCGGCCCACATCGCGCGCCCCGAGTACGTCGGCAAGCCCGCGCCGACGCCGTACACCGGGCCCGAGGTGCAGAGCGCCGAGACGATCGAGAAGATGCGGATCGCGAGCCGCATCGCCGCGCAGGCGATGGAGGAGGCCGCGAAGCTGATCGCGCCGGGTGTCGCCACCGACGCGCTGGACGCCGTCGCCCACGAGTACATGTGCGACCACGACGCGTACCCGTCCGACCTGGGCTACCGGGGCTTCCCCAAGTCGATCTGCACCTCGGTCAACGAGGTGATCTGCCATGGCATCCCGGACTCGACCGTGCTCCAGGACGGCGACATCGTCAACATCGACGCGACCGCCTACATCCACGGCGTGCACGGCGACCTGAACGCCACCTACCTCTGCGGGGACGTCGACGAGGAGTCCCGGCTGCTGGTCGAGCGCACCCGGGAGGCCCTCAACCGGGCCATCAAGGCCGTCAAGCCCGGCCGGCAGATCAACGTGATCGGGCGGGTCATCGAGTCGTACGCCAAGCGATTCGACTACGGCGTGGTGCGGGACTTCACCGGCCACGGGATCAACACGTCGTTCCACTCCGGCCTGATCATCCCGCACTACGACAGCGAGCGCGCCACCGAGGTGATCAAGCCCGGGATGACCTTCACCATCGAGCCGATGCTCACCCTGGGCACGTACGACTACGAGATCTGGGCGGACGGCTGGACGGTCGTCACCAAGGACCGCAAGCGCACCGCCCAGTTCGAGCACACGCTGGTGGTCACGGCGGACGGCGCGGAGATCCTCACCCTGCCGTAGCACGGCCGCGCCGGCGCGGGCGGCCCGCCCGGGCGAGCGATTGCCCGGGCGATCGGTCGGCCGGGCCTGCGCTGTCCATTCCGGTCTGCGCAGTCCGTTCGGGCCGACGGCGGTCAGCCGATGAGCCACTGCTCCTCGGCCACCGCGCCCACCTCGGTACAGGCGTCGGTCAGCACGTCCAGCACCCGCAGCGGATCCGGCAGCGGCTGCTCGGGGCCGCGCAGCCAACGCACCTGGGAGCCGTCCGGCAGGGCGGCCGGCGGAAGCAGGGTGTACGAGCCCCGGCAGTGCCAGCGCAGACCTGGGTGTTCGGACATGGTGTCCGGGGTCGAGTCCAGGGCGCTCGGCCACCACTCGTCCTCGTCGACCGGGGTGCCGCGGGTGGCGGTGAAGAAGAGGTAGCGGTCCTCGCCGACGGCGGCGACGGGCCCCGCCACGCCCTGCTCGGTGAGCCTGGTCAGGGCGAGGCGACCGGCCTCGGCCGGTACGTCCAGGACATCGTGGGCGCGGCCGGTGGCGGTGATGAAGTTCGCCTGCGGGTCACGGGAGAGCCAGCGTGCCAGCTGCTCGGGGTCGGTGCTGGCCTGCGTCTGCCAGGCGAAGGAGACCGGATGCTGCGCGGGGGCCGGACAGCCGACCCGGTCACAGGAACATCGGTAACCCGCCGGGTGCGCGGCCGGTGCGAGCGGGAAGCCGGCGCGGACGGCACCGAGCAGCTGATCCAGTCGGGCGGCAGGGCCGTCGGCGGCGGCCGGACGGGCCCGCTGACGATCGCGCTTCTGCCACCAGGTCGTCCACCTGCTGCTGGCTTCCATCGGGCCCCTTCCGTACACCTGCCGTGCCTGGTGTGACACAGCATTCGACGCAACACTCGACGCAACACCCGAAACCCCCCGCTGCTTCCCGGGTGGTGCTCGGACCGGCGTCTCGCCTGCCGGCCGGAGCCGGGGTTGCCGGACGGCCGACGCCGGGGTCACGGTACGGAGTGCGAGAGTTGCGACTCGGCGGGCAGGCACACGGACGCGCGCCTCACCCGGCCCGTACAGGCCCGCTGACCCGGGTGAACCCCGAGGGCGTACAGAGCAGGATAAGGGTGCGGAGCGGGTCCGGATGACCGGGGGCGGTGCAGCGCTGGTCACAGTGACGCTCCTGCGGCGGCGCCCTTCCGGAGGCGATCCCGGTGACGGGCCAGTGACGGGCCGGTGACGGGGCGGTGCCCGGCCGGTGGTGGTCCTGGTCGCGGGCCGGTGCCCGGCCGGTGGCGGGCGAGTGTCAGTCGAGCGCGGGAGGTGAGACGCTGGTGTGGTGAGAAGTGCGGAGATCGAATTCATCGGCGGCCCACTGGACGGCCGGATACTGCCGATCCCCCTGGGCCCGTTCAACGGCGTGCCCAAGACGTACAAGGTGCCGGTCCCCGCGCACGGGGACGTACCGGCGCAGACGCTGGTGTACGTCCGCGCCAAGCAGGAGCGGGGCTACCGCTGGCACTGGCGCTACGAGTTCGACCCGGTGACCTCCGGCCACGCACCCACCCCCGAGTCACCCGACCCCGAGTCGATGTCCACGTCGGAGGAACCTCCGGCGTAGCGCAGGCGTGGACCACGCCGGGCCGGGCCGGGCCGTCCGCGCCAGCCAGCGGACGGCGTTCGGTCCGACGGCGGACGGTCCACGGTCTGGAGGACGGCCATGGCGCAACCCGAGCGACACCGCAATCCCCCTCCCGCCCCGCCCCCGGCCGCCAACGCGCATCGCAACCGACAGGTGGCCTGGCTGACAGGCGGGCTGCTGGTGCTGGTCAGCGCCTACACCGTGGCGCTCGGGTCGAACAGCTGGCTGTGGTTCGGGTGGGCGGTGCTGCTGCTGGTCTGCGCGGGACTGTTCGTCGTACGCCGCTGAGGCTCCGGCCCGCGTGCGCCGTCCCTGTCCGCGGCGCGCCCGTCCGGGGGGACGTACCGCAGCAGCACCACCCGACCCTCCCCTCCCCCGCTCCGGCCCCTTGCCCCCCGCCCGGGTCAGTCATCCTCGGCGAGGATCAGGTACAGCTTCTTCCGGGCCTCGGTGAGCACCGCCAGCCCCTTGGCGCGCTGCGCCTCCGTGCCGGTGGCCATCACCTGACGGATCGCGTTGTCCACCGCACCGAGCGCCTGGCCGACCTCCTGGACGGCCTCCCAGTCGACCTCACGGCCGGCCTCGGCCCACGGCTCGTCGGGCCCGGCCTCTGCCTCGGCCCGCCCGGCCTCGGTGAGCGAGACCAGTCGCTTGCCGGACACCACCTGCGCCGTGATCAGCCCCTCCTCCTCCAGCAGCTGGAGGGTCGGGTAGATCGAACCCGGGCTCGGGCGCCAGGCCCCGCCGGTCCGCTCGCCGATTTCGGCGATCATCTCGTAGCCGTGCATCGGGCGCTCCTTCAGCAGCGCCAGCAGCGAGGCACGCACGTCCCCGCGCCGGGCCCGCCCGCCGCGCCGGCCGCCGGGGTAGTGCCCGCGACCGCCGTGCCCGCCGAAGCCCCGGCCCCACGGACCGGGCGGGCGGCCCGGAAAGCCCGGCCCGCCGCCGGGCGGCGGCCCGAACGGCCCGAAGGCGCCGCGGCCCTCGAACCCCTCACCGGGGAACTCCCCCGCTCCCGGGCCGCGTCCACGGCGACGTCCGCCGCGCGGGCCCTCCTGCCTGTACGGATTTCCTGGGCGCATGACGCCCACCACCTTTCACGTCCGGGCCGTCCGAACAAGCTCGGACCAGCCGGAACACCTGGGACTGTCGGACAGTCTCGAAGTAACTGTCTCGATAACTCGACGATATATCGGCGACTGTCGCCCGTCAACGGTGAACGACAGTCGTTCGCCGTCCGTCCCATTCGAACCTTGACCACGTCTCACCGGCGTCCGACCGGAGCGACGAGGTGTGGAAGGCTCTCGAAGGGATGACCGAGCGGGATCACCTCGCCAACGTCACCTGGGATGTTCACCAGGCGGGCGACGTCCCAGTGGCCCTGGGGTGATCTTTCACCGGCCGGCGGTAGGGATGACAATCGGGCCATGAGCTTTCTGCAGGCGAAGGTGGAAGGGAACGCCCTGATCAGGGTGGCGATCACTGCTTCTCCGGCTCCGCAGCAATTCACCGCGGTCGTCGAAGAGGTGTACTCGAAGCGGGTCTTCCGGGCCAGGGTGGGATCACAGATCCAGTTCGTCGGCAAGCCGACCACCTGGGGCCAACGGTCACTCGCCGTGGGCCAACGCGCCCTTCTCTTCATCTCCCGTATCTCGGGCAGATGGTACGAGGACGCCTGGGAGGGCGACCTTCCCATCGAGGAGATCGACGGCGCGGAGTACGCGCTCTACCGGGTCGCCCACGAGAAGGTCCTCGCCTTCGACGGCCTGCCCGACTCCCTCAAGGCCGGCTGCCGCCCGCACCCCACCCTGCCGATAACCACGTGCTTCGAACTCGCAGCGCTGGAGAGCCACGTGAACGGCCTCATCGACCAGGTCCACTCGGAGGGGAGCAGTCCGCACGAGGCTCGGCCATGGATCGAGCGACTGATCAGGCGTCGGTGAGACGTGGTCAGGGCTCAGTGAGACAGGAGACAGAACAACAGTCGTTCGCGACGGGCCGGCACCGCCGGGCCTTCCGCCCAGCCGCCCGGTCACGTCGCTCCCGCCCAGCGCGCCGCCCAGCGACTACCGTGGCGGGCATGGCCGGTGAACGAGACCTCGCGAAACTGCTCCAGGGAATGCGCCCGGTGCTCAACCCGGGGAAGTACGTGTACTGCACGTTCCCCGCCAGGGTTCCCGCCGGGATGCGGCCCGTCGTCACGGTGACGGAGGCGGAGGGCATCACCGCGGTGCTGCCCCAGGAGGAGGCCGACTCGCTCGGCCTGCGCTACGACTACGTGGCCGCCTGGATCACCCTGCGGATCCACTCCGCGCTGGCGGCCGTCGGCCTCACCGCCGCGGTGGCCGGGCGCCTCGCCGAGGCGGGCATCAGCTGCAACGTGGTGGCCGGCTTCCACCACGACCACCTCTTCGTCGGGGCCGACGACGCCGTGCGCGCGCTGCGCACCCTGGAGGAGCTCGCGGCCGGGCAGCCCTGAGTCCGGCCCGCTACCTTGGGAACGAGGAGACCGGAAAGCACCGGGCGCGCCGCGAAGCCCGGGGTCCCGCAGAGCGGCGGCGGCCCGTGGTGCGGCGCCCGGACGGCCGATCGCCGATGGCCGCCCCCGGGAGCGCCTTCGACACTGGGAGAGCGCTGAGCCACCGCCCCGGTCGGTCAGCCCCAGAGGAAGGGAGACGGGCCCATGGCAGTCTGCGACGTCTGCAGGAACGACTACTGGCTGGCCTTCGAGATCAAGACCATCACCGGCGACACCTACACCTTCGACAGCTTCGAGTGCGCGATGGAGAAGCTCGCGCCGCGCTGCGAGCACTGCCAGGTCCGCATCGTCGGCCATGGCGTCGAGGTGTCCGGGCGCTTCTTCTGCTGCGCCAACTGCGCCCGCGTCAACGGCGGCCTGGGCGAGCAGATCCGCGACGCCGTCGGAGCCCACCCGGCCTGAGCCCCACGTCGCCCCGACGCGGGGTAGGGGCCCGGGGCCCGGCGGCGCAGGTGAGCGGGAGGACGCCGGGCGTGACGGTCCGTCACGCCCGGCGTGATGGTGCCCGTCGGTAGCGCTACTTGAACCAGTAGCGAACGCCCTTGTGGTGCGAGCAGGTCCCGCTGAAGTTCGCCGACTCGGACGAGGTGCCGTCATTGCACTCGGCCATCTGCGCCGACGAGGACGGCTTCAGGCCCAGGTCCCAGCCGCAGGCGCCGGTGGTGTGCCTGGCGCAGCTGCCCGCGGGCGCCGCCGGCGCCTTGCTCGGCTCCGCCGTCGGCGCGGCCTCGGGCATGGCCGGTGCGGACTTCGCGGGCGCCGGCTTCGTGGGTGCCGGTTTGGTGGGCGCCGGTGTGGGAGCAGCGGCCGCGGGCGCCGACGACGGCACAGGGTCCGGCAGCGGCGCCACGACCGGCGCGTCGGTCGGCGTGGACGCCGGGCCGGCCGCCGGGGTCGTCACGGCGGGCTTCGCGCCCGTCGTCGCCGGCGCCGCCGCGACGGACTGCACCGCGGCCGTGGTCCCGACCGGCGCGGCAGCCGTGGTGGGGTCGCAGGCGGACAGCACGAGAACCGCCGCGACGGCGGGCAACACCTTGAGGAGATGCTTGGTCACGAAGGGTGAACCTAGCGGCGCGGCGCCGGCCGTACGCCGCAGTCGAGACCACTGATCACCCAATCGTTACCAGGTTGAACGCGAAACGGTCACCTTGACTGCACGCGTCCACCATCGCCCTCTCACGCCCGGCCGGGCCGATCCCGTCCGTCCGTCCTTCCGACCGCCCGTCCGCCCTGTCACACTCGCTCTCCGCGCGGAGTCATAGGAGTAGATCGACCAACCCGGCCGCCACGGCCGGGAGCGACTCTCGGACCGAGCGACTTTGGAGAAGCCATGACGTCACCCATCCTGGTCACCGGCGGCACGGGCACGCTCGGACGCCACGTCGTACCGCTCCTGCGGGAGGCGGGCCGCGACGTACGGGTCCTGAGCCGGCACGCCCGCCCGTCCGGGGACGGCGTCGAGTACGTGACAGCCGACCTGCTCAAGGACGAGGGCATCGAGTCCGCGGTGGACGGGGTCGAGATCGTCCTGCACCTCGCGGGCGGCCCCAAGGGCGACGACGAGGCGACCCGGAACCTGGTGCGGGCCGCCCGGCGGGCCGGGGTGCGGCACCTGGTGTACATCTCGGTGATCGGGGCGGACAAGATCCCGCTGGGCTACTTCCGGTCCAAGCTGGGCGCCGAACAGGCCGTCGCCGGCTCCGGCCTGCCGTGGACCACGCTGCGTGCCGCCCAGTTCCACGACCTGATGCTGACGGTGACGGAGAAGATGGCCAAGCTGCCCGTGATCCCCGCCCCGGGCGGGGTCCGCCTCCAGCCGGTGGACCCACGCGAGGTCGCCGCCCGGCTCGTGGAACTGACGCTCGGAGCCCCCGCCGGCCTGGTACCCGACCTGGCCGGACCGACGGTGTACGGGATGGCCGACCTGGCCCGTGCCTACCTGAAGGCACGTGGCAAGCACCGCCCGATGCTGCCGGTCCGGATGCCCGGCAAGGCCGGCCGCGCCTACCGCGCCGGCGAGAACCTCTCCCTCACCGGCGCCACCACCGGCAAGCGCACCTGGGAGGACTTCCTGACCGAGCGGGTGCCCCAGCACGCCGGCCGGTGACCCGCCGGTCCTGCTACCGTCCGTCAGATCCCCGCACCCGGGCGGGGATCTGCACCCAGGGGGGCAGGGCACCATGCCCGACGGCAACGGCAGACAGCTTCCGGACATCGGCGGCGGCACCACGGACGCGGCGATCCTCTCCACCCCCGCCCCGGAGGACGCGTCCGAGACCGCCGCCGACGAGGAGACCGCGAACAACGTCGACGACGACGTCTGACCGCACCCAGCGGGCGCCCAGGTGTTGAACGGGACGGGAGGATCGCACAGAAAGACTCCGACCTGCGAATCAGCAGGCCAGAGGGGGCCTTCGGCAGTCAGGCGGCGGACGAGTCGGCCTGTACGCCGACTTTGGGCCAACCTTGGCGACGATCATGCCACGACCCGCCTGACCAGGCACTTTGCGCGCGGTGGAGGGCCCGATCCAGCCGCTGGGACTTCTCGGGGACATTCGGCCGAGAGGCTTCGCGTGACGGAGGCGTACGTGCGCCGCAGGACGTGGAACCCTCGTCCATGGCTGGGGCCAGACCCCACTCGGATTCGCTCTGTCCACAGGCCTCGGAAGCCGCAGGATCACCACGGCGGCCGCAGCGAGCTCCAACTGGTACACGGCCTTTCGTCAGTTGCCTGAGGCAAATACCTCGACTTCACACTTCGCCGCGCCGCTGCGCTTGATCCTCGCATCGCCGGTGATCAGCGGCACACCGAGCGCTTCGGCGAGGGCTACGTACTGGGCGTCATAGGCGCTGAGGTTGGCATGTAGCGTCTTCACACGGTCCCAGAAGGGGAGCGTCTCCCGTTTGGTGATCGGGAGGAGCTGGTAAGCGCTGACAGCCTTTTCGGTCTCCCTCTCCGTGAGCTTGCCGCCGCGCCGCATCCCGAGAAGTGCCGACTGGATCTCGTAGTCCAGCAGCGTGGGAGCGTAGACATCACCTGCTTCAGCGACACGTGTGCGGACGAGGTCTCCGCCAGGGTTGTGCGCGGTGAGAACGGTGACGAGGGCCGAGCTGTCGATGACGATCAACGCCCGGTCCTGCCCTCGTCGATCGCCGCGAGAATGTCCGCCGTGCTGACGTCCGCAGTGGCCTCGCGACTCAAGCGCTCCATCATCTCCGCCATGGTGGGCTTCGCGGTCTCCCTCCCGATGAGGTCGAGAAGGTACGCCTGGAGGGACTTGCCGGCCTGGGCAGCCCGGATCTTGAGCGTCTGGATCTGGTCGTCCGGGACATCCCTGATGGTGAGTGCAGTCATGCTGCCAGTCTATCGGCAATGCCTGCAAAGTGCAGACTCCCGATCGGGCGCGGCACGTGTCGCCGCCGAGGCAAGCTCAACGACGAAAACCGGTTGCACGCCACCGGGACGGGCGCCATGATCACGCCCATGATGATCCGAAAGGCTGGCCTCGCGAACTCCCGGTGATCGCGATGGCATACGACATTCCTCAGCAACTCGCCCAGTTCGACCGGCTTCCCCGGCCCGCCCGCCAGGCCGCTCTCGCGCGCCACGCCAGGGCCCTTGCCCCCGACGCGTACGAGGCGCTTCACGCGGCCCTCGACTCGGGCGATACTCAGGCCCGGCACACCGCGCTCTTCCTCGCCGTGGTCCGGCGCGACCTGGTGAGAGTCCGCTCGGCCCTCGATGATCCGTTGCTCCGCGCCCGCGCCCTGGCGGCCGCCGGCCGGCTGCCCGTCCCGGACGAGGTTCTGGCCGATGTCGCCCGCACGGCACCGCGCGCCCACCGGCACGCCCTCTACCGGCTGCTCCGCCGGAGCAGGCGCCACACCCTCGCCGACCGCTTGCTCCCCGAGGTGGACCGGCTTCACGGCGGCCAGGAGGCGGCCCGGCTCCTGCCCGCCTGCACCCCCGCCCTGGTCGACACGTGGCTTCCCCGCCTGCCCGTCCCCGAGGGAGTCCTGCGCTCGCTCGCCCGGACCGCCCCCCGTCCGCTGACGGAGTGCCTGCTGCGCCAGGCCGGGCAACCCGCCGACGCCCAGCTCCCCGTCCGGCAGCGCGATCAGCTGATCGCCGGGGCGACCCGTCGCGACCGCGACGCCGGGCTGACCGTCCTCCACAACCGACCCGGCCTACTCCCTGCCGAGGCCGTCGTCGACCTGCTCGCCGAACCGGCAGCGGTGGTCGCCGCCCTTCGGGAGAACGCGGTCGACCTGCCCGTTCCGGTCGGAGAGCTGCCGGAGCGGATCCGCCGGGCCCTGCGCGCCCTGCCCGCCGAGGACCTGGCCCTCCTCGCCAGGACCTGCCGCCCGAAGGCGTCGCTGGGTCCGTTCGGACAGCCGCGGCCCGAACCCGTGCTCCAGCTGCTCGAACCGTCCGAACGGCACCGCGTGGCCCGCGAACTGCTCGCCGCCCATCCACACGACCGCCCGTACGGTCCGCTGCTGCTCGCCCTCGATCCGCAGGAACGAGCCGTCGTCGTGCGCGACTACCTGGCCGGCCGGAGAAGCCGGGAACAGCGCCTGGCCGCCACAGTCAGGTACCTTCCCCTCGCCGAGGCCGAGGAACGGCTCGCCAGGCTGGCCGGGGACCACAGCCGACACATGCGCTGCTACGGCTGGTCGGCACTGCTCCAGTGCGCCGCGCTCAACGGCGATCCCGCCGAGTACGCCCGCGTGCTACGGCGCAGCGAACGGGCCTGGCACGACCACCCCGAGGTCCGGGAGCTGGCGCTGATCCGAGCGGCCGAGACGCCGGAGGAGTTCCTCGCCGCCGTCCCGGAGGACGTCCTGCGCGACGCAGCCCTGACGGTCCTTCAGGCACGCGACTCGACTGCACGTTGCCTCGACGCCACCGCGCGCTGGCTCGCCCGGACGATCCGTCAGGCAGCCGAGGCCCGCGATCTCGACCGGGTCGCCGAACTGCTGGCCGTCCTCGCCCAGGTGCGGGAACATCCGCGCTGCACCGAGCCAATCGGCCCGCTGGTCAGGCACCTGCCCTTCGCGTGGAAGGTCTGGGCACGCCTGCGGACGGACCCCCGGCTGCGCAGGCCGGAGCGGCTGTTGGGTGCGGCGGAGGTGCTTCCCCGCCTGCAGGTGGTCGATCGCTGGTCGCGGCAGATCCTCAACGGCGAGGACGGCCTGGCAGTTCGCGCCCGTGCGGTCCGTCTGCTGCTGCGGAAGTGGTGGACCCGTGAGCGGCGCTGCGAGGAGGTGATCCTGGCCCACCCGGCCTTCGCCGAGATGGACGAGGTGTGGAGCGTGCTGGTCCGGCGACGGACCGACCTGATCGGTCCCGCCCTGACGGCTCACCTCCAGAGAGCGGTGCCCTGGGTGCCGGCCCTTCCCGAAGACGCCTCCCGCACGGACCGGGCCCTGCACACCGCGCTAGTGGCACCCCTGGCCCACGATGAGGAACGGACGATCACGCTGCGCACGGCCGCTGCCGCAGTGCTCACCGGCCCCTCCGACCTGCTGGAGGTGATCGACCGGGCGCCGCAGCCGGTGGCCGCCGCCGCCCTGCTGCGGCTGGCGGAGGTCGGCGATCCCGCGAAGACCCTGCCCGTGCTTCTCGCCCAGCTCGGCGGCGGGGTACGCGGCCGGGCCGCCGCCCGGGGCCTGCGCCGCGTGCTTGCCCACACGCCGGACGGCGAGGCTGCGGCGCTGCTGCGCGAGACGCTGCTCGCGCCGGACACCCCGGTCGGCGTCGGCAAGGAACTCGCCCGGGCCCTCGCCGACCTCCCGCCCGACGCGGCTGCACGGACGGCCGTCGCCGTCTGGGACCACCCGAGTCTGCACCGCGATGTGCGAGCCACCCTGGGTGAGCTGATGGTGTGTCTGCTCGACCGGCCCGGCGTGGCCGGCCGGCTCAGCGCATGGCTCGGTGAACCCGCCGTGCGGGAGGCGGTACTGGCGGCGCGCACGGAACCGCTACCCGGATTGGCCCAGGCGGCGTGGGAGGACTTCCTGGCAGCGGCAGCGATCCATCCCGATCCGGACGTCGCGGAGGACGCCTTCGACGCGGTGATCCGGCGCGGCCGTACCGGCGAGGCAGCGGCCCGCGCGGCGGCGGCGCAGCTGCTGACCTTCGGTCAGGCGGGACGGGTCTGGCGGAAGGCCGCGATGGTGTTCTCCCTCCGCCCGGAGGAGCTGGTCGTGCAGGACCGATGGCCGGAGGTGGTTTCCCGGCTGGTCGAGCTGGCCACTGGGAGCGGCGACCAACGGGAGCCGGCCCAGCTGCGGCTGGCCGGGCTGGTCGGTGGCAGATTCGACTCCCTGGCGCCGGAGCTGCTGGACGGAATGGTCGAGCCGCTCACCCGAGCCGGCCTGGCAGGTCGGGCAGCCCGCGCGGCGCAGCTGGTCGCGGTCCGCGCCTTGGCGGTCGGCGACCCGGCGCTCCACCTCTGGGACCGCTGCCTCGACTTGGCGGAGGGCCATCCGCTCCGCTTGGCCCGGGTGGCCGAGGACTCCGGCCTCGCCTGGGGCGACCGCCCGCCACCCGAGGCCACCCTGGCGGTGCTCCACCACCTTCGGGCTCGCGCCACGACCGCCGCCGCCACGCTCGCCGTGGGACTCGTCCGCACCATCGGCGGGAAGGAGTCCTGGCCACCACACTGGCGCGAGGAACTGGCCTACTGGCAGCGCCACCCGGACCCGGATGTCACGGAGGCGGCCCTGCTGACTCCCTGAGAGGGCATGCGGTCACTCCGGGACCGGCGCCGGCTGCGGCCGGGCGGCTCCGCAGGAGTCGCGGACGGTGATCGCCGGTCGGAGCAGGACGTGTCGGCGGGAGTGCTCCGGGCGTTCGGGCCGGTCCAGCAGCAACGCGGCCGCCGTCCGACCCAGCAGCTGCTTGGGCGGTGCCACGGCGGTTAGCGGAACCTCGGCGATGTCGGCGATCTCATCGTCATAGGCGACCAGCGCCAGATCATCGGGGACGCGCAGCCCGGACCGTCGCGCGGCGGCCTACTGCCAGGTACCGGTCTCATGACAGACGTCCGTCCAGACAAATGGCGTCGGCCCGGGGCCGCGAGGCGGCCCAGATGCTGGTGCATCGGGCCTGGTCAGCGACAGTCAACCAAGATCATTATCGGGGACTTTTCAGGGACTTTCAGCTCTGTCCGGGGGACTTTCGAGGGATGTTTTGCCGCCTAACACGGCAAGCCCCTGAAAGATCGGAAAGGGCCTCCGACGCAGGTCAGAGGCCCTTCCGGGGGCAAAGCCCCTGGTACGGCGGATGGAGCCGGCCTGTACGCCGGGTTCTGTCTCCCGGGCATCGCTGACAACCAGCGATACAGGACGCGCCCTACTGAACTGGCGAAACAGTCTCCCCAGAGCTGCCCATGTGTCCCCATGAATGCCCGCCACGGAACCCCCCGAGCACTCCCCCGCCCCCCAGATACTCCCCAGGATTCCCCACCGTTCCCCGGAAGCAAGTCGACCCGCACCCCCCGCCCGGGGGGGTACGGGTCGACGGTGGGGGCAGTAGGATGCCCGGCAAGCCTCCCAGCTTCTGGACGAGCACCCCACAGCCCCACAGTTCCCGTCCCGTAGCGCCCGGTGAAAGCGGGCACTACGGGACGGGTGCCTTTGAGCGGCGAGCCGCAGACCTCACCCGCCCCAGACTGAGTCCATCAGAGTGACCTCGGGCGTCGGGGTAGGCGTCGACTGAGGATCGGCCGCCGCGAACCCACCCCAGACCGAGTCAGCCACCGTGGTGCGGTCAGAGTCAGCCGGCAGTGACGTTGCCGCTGTGGCGATCCCAGCCGCCACCACGAGGCTGGCGAGGAGTGCTGCGGCGGTTCGGCGACCGGCCTTACTCGCGGACATGCGCGCCCCTTTCGCTGCGTCAGCAGCTGTCGCGTGAGAGGTGGGTGGTGCGGTGATCTCCGCACGCACCAGTTTTCGCTTTGGTTGCTGGTTGAAGCAAGCGTTCCCGCGCTATCGTCAAAAGGTTGCGCATATGTGCACGCTTTGGATGGGGTAGATCGTGTGAAGTTGGACATATCGGACTCTCGTCCGTTTCTCACACCGGCAGCCAAGCGCCTCTACCTGCGGATTCTGTCCGGCCGCGAGACCGCCCCGCCAGAGAGCCCGGCACTCGATCAGCTGCTTGGCGTGCGACTTGTCGCCCCCGACCCGCACCGCGCCGGCCACTACCAGGCGCAGGATGTCCAGGCGGCCGTTCAGCAGTGGCAGGCGTCCCTCCAGACGATGGCGGGGCAGCTCCTTGCCGAAGCGAGGTCGATCCCCGCGCAGCTCCGCGAGCTCAGCAGCGCCTATCAGGTTGCCCACCCGGGTGGTTCGGGCAGCGGCAGCCTTGAGTACGTCACGGGCTTCGAAGCCATCAACGCGAGGCTGGAACCGCTCGTCACCTCCGTCACGCAGGAACTGCTGACGGCGCAACCCACCGGCCCCCGGCCAGCGCACATCCTGGCCATGTCCTACCAGCGAGACCTCGGAGTGCTGCGGCGCGGGGCCTCCATGCGTACCATCTATCTACCCAGCGTGCGCAAGGACGGCCCGACCGCGAGGTGGGCTCAGACCATGACGGATGAGGGTGCTGAGATCCGCACCAGCTACGAGTTCCAGCGGGCCATCATCATTGATCGGCGCGTCGCAGTGACGTCGGTCCTGACCCCCTGGGAGGGGCCGGGACCTGAGCCGGACCGCGCGCTGTTCTGTTTCGACGAGGGCCTGGTCCGTCTCCTTGTCGCAAGCTTCGAGCGCGACTGGGCGCGATCCGAGCCATGGGACGGTACGGATCCTGGCGTCGAGCTGACGGAGCTGCACCAGGACAT
The DNA here is from genome assembly GCF_044457565.1 of Kitasatospora sp. NPDC050543. NCBI lineage: Bacteria > Bacillati > Actinomycetota > Actinomycetes > Kitasatosporales > Streptomycetaceae > Kitasatospora > Kitasatospora sp. NPDC050543. The sequence continues at coordinate 194,482 of NZ_JBITGZ010000013.1, forward strand.
CCTGCGGCGCCTGGCTGCCGGTGACGAACAGGACGAGGCTGCGGTTGCGCTGTCCATCTCGCGTCGCACGATCTCGAACCGCCTGGCAGAACTGCGACGGAAGACAGGGTGCCAGACGGTCGCTCAGCTGCTGTACTGGTGGGCGAGGCGTGAGGGCGGCATGTAGGTCACGGCGGACTTGCGGCCCGAAGGGTTGCGACGTAGTCGTGGCCCTGGATGGTCAGGGGCAGGGTGAATGCGCCGTCGCGGCGTATGAAGTCACAGACCCTCCCTCGGGCGCTGATGAAGAAGGCATAGGCCTCGCGTTCGGTCGGGTCCATGGGCAGGGACTCCAGGATGGCCGCGAGGGCGGCGGTGGCTTCCATGAGCGTGTCGTAGGTGGTCGGCTCGGTGATGCCGTCGAGCGTGAGCGTGGTGTACGTGGTCAGGGCATGCTCCGGATCTTGGTCCCCCCGGAGTGTGATGGGAACGGACTCTATCGAAGCATTCTCGCGACTAAGTCCGCTTATGCGTCCAGGGTTTGATCATGGTTTGGTCGGCGCCGAGGGGAGTCGCCGCCCCAGCCCCCGACGACCAGCAGCTCCGTGAGCGCCGGGCCGTCGGCAACCGGTTGCGGGCCCTCCGGCGTCAGCGTGGGCTCAGTCAGGAGCGGCTGGGCGAGCTGGCCCGAATGGACCGCCGCACCGTCGGCCGGTTGGAGCACGGCACTGTGGCGGCCACGATCGACCAGCTCACTGCGGTCGCCGACGCACTCGACACCGAGCTCCGGCGCCTCTTCGACGGCTGACGGCTCGGCCTGTCGGTCGATCCAGGCCTGCGCGCGCGCCTCGTTCGGGAACCAGTACACGTCGGCCAGCCCCGGCTGCTCGACGCGCGCATCCAGCGCCTCGTCCCACACGCCGTACCCGCCGCCGCCCAGCACGTACGGCGTGAGCCGCTCAGTTCCGGCCATGGCGATGCGCCTCCTCGCAGACGTCAGCCTCACCAGGACAGCCCAGGTGGTCGGTGATGGCGTCCAAATAAGCACTGGCCGGCCCGGCGTACGAGCCCGCCCCATACCTGCGACACACACCGCAGTACCCCGTAGTGGGCTCACCGATCACGCCGTCCTCGCCGGCCCCCTCCAGCGCCGGCTCAAGGCGGATCCGGGCAATGACCTGCTGCATCCGCGCAACGAGCCGCAGGCTCGCCAGAGACGACTGTGGACTCGGTCGGCGATTGAGGACGTGGACCCGGGTGGCCATCTGCGCCAGGTCCGCGGCGGCCGCCCGTAGGCCGTACGGCTCGTCGAGACTCCAGCCGGGGCGCCGCCTCGGGGCGGTCACTCCTGCTCGCTATCGGCGGGCGGCTCGGGCTGCGGCGCTGGTGGGGCTGGAGTCGGCTCTGTCCGGGCCCAGGAGGCGGGGGCCGGGACGCGGGAGAAGATTGGGTCGCTGGCCATCTGGTCTCCTGGGATGGTCGCGGGCAGGTGGGGGGCGCGTTCCTCGCGGTGCGCGTTGTCTGTGGTGAGCTCGCCCTCAGGGCTGGCGGCTTCTGCGCGCTGGTTGTCGAGGCGGGCCATCTTGCGCTGGTAGCCCGCCAGGCCCTGCATCGTCGCCCGCCAGGCTTCGCCGCTCCGGTCGACCGGGATCTCGATCATTCCGTCACCGCCGGTGCGTGCTCGGGGCAGGCGACGACGGCCCAGCCGAGCGGGGCCCGGCCGGCGCACGTCTCGATGTGCCGATGCCCGGCCGGGACGAACGGGCCGCCATCCGATCCGCACTCGATGCACGCCTTGCCGTGCAACTGGGCGTCGGTCGGCGACGAGGGCGGGGCGAGCGCGTCGGACATGATGGTTCCCCACGGGCAGTAGTCTGGTGGCCACCAGATGTGGTGACTCGCTCATCTTCGACCCCGCGAGGGACGTCCTGAAGGCCGCACAGAGGACACCTTGCGGACTCTTTGAGGACTCCACCTGCCGTCATATGCCATAGGGGGCCCCTCCAAGGCTGGTCGCCCGTATCTTTGAGAGCCAGTCACCTCTCGGAGGGCACCGTGTCCCGATCCACTGGCAACACCGCGCTGAAGGCGGCGCGCCAGACAGCTGGCCTCTCCTCTCAGCAGGCCTTCGCCGACGCGCTCAGCATCGCCGCCCGGCAACTCGGAATGGGCGAGGTCGTCGTCAGCACCCGCCAGATCCGCCGCTGGGAATCCGACACGCCCCCCTGGCCGCAGGACGACTACCAGCGGCTCCTCACCCACGTCCTCCACCTACCCGTCGAGGACCTCGGATTCCGTGCGCCCTGGGACCGCAATGCCCGGCCGGCACCCATGCCGCCCGCACCGGTCCGTACCGCGTCCGCGCCCACCGCGCTCCGGTCCGCGCTGCCCCGCCCTGCTCAGTCCACGAGCCTCCAGCCCTCCACTGTCGGCAGTGATTTCGCCATAGTGACCGAGGCCCACCGCCGTCTGTACTGGAGCGTCGCCCCGGCCACCCTCGTGCAGGCCGTAGCCGAACACGCCAACCTCGGCACTGCACTTCTCGGCGAGACGTCCGGCGTTGCACGGCGCGTCCTCGCCTCTGCCCTCTCCGAAAGCCTGCTGCTCGCGGGACGCATTCAGTTCTTCGACCTGAGGCAACCCGAACAGGCCGACGCCACCCTCGTCCGCGCCCTCCAAGCCGCAGGCGAAGCAGATGACACCCTCCTCGGCGCCGCCGTTCTTGGACACGCCGCGTTCATCCCCGGCTGGGCGGGCCGCCGCGACGATGCCGTCGAGCGGATGCAGGCCGCGCGTACCTACGCCCGCCGAGGCCCCGCGTCCGCCGAACTTCTTGCCTGGCTGGACGCAGTAGAAGCCGAATGCCTCACCCGATGCGGCGACCAGCGCGGCGCACTCGCCCTACTCAATCGTGCAGAGGACACCCTTGCTGCCGGCAACGAGCACCTCTCCCCGAACTGGCTGACGTGGTTCTCTCCCGTCCGCCTCGCCGCGTTCAAGGGGAACACCGAGCTCCTCGCCGGCCACCTGCCACAGGCACGCACCACCCTGGAGGGTGTCCTCGGCGACCTGGGCGAGATGGACGGCAAGCAGCGCGTCGTTGTCCTCGGCGACCTGGCCGCCGTCGAAGCCGCGTCCGGGAGGCCGGAGGCGGCGTGCACGCTCCTGGAACAGGCGCTCGACCAGCTCGCCGCCACCTGGTACGCCACCGGCATGGATCGCGTGCGGGACGCGCGCCGCGCCCTGGCCACGTGGCAGGACACGGCGGCTGTCCAGCGCGTCGACGACCGGCTGTACAGCTGGTCAGCGACGCTCAGCTCGCTCCAGCGTTGAACTTCTCGATCAGCTCAGGCAGGTCACCGAGGGAGTCGATGCGGAACGTCGCCAGCTCGTCGGCCGCCGGATCGTGCTGCTGAATCCACCCCCACGGGCCGCGCCGAATCAGGGCGGTACGCATGCCCGCCTCAACGGCCGGGCGGATGTCGTTGTCGAGGCGGTCCCCTACATAGAGGATCTCGCCGGGTGCGGCTGGCGTAACCTCGGCGACCCGTTCGAAGAACAGCCGGTCGGGCTTGCTCGCGCCCCAGTCGTCCGACGTGCCGATCAGGTCAACGTCACCCGTGAACAGCTCGCGCAGCAGACCACCCGCCCGAACGGTCTGGTTGCCGGCGATGGCCAGCCACAAGCCGTCTGCGCGAAGCCGAGCGAGAGCGGGGCGCACGTCCGGGTAGAGGTCGTCCTCGCCGAACCACTCGGGCCGGCCAGCTGCGGCCCGCCTCTCCCGCTCCTCGTACAGGTCGAACCCCGGGCGGAACACCTGGAACGTCTCGCGATAGTCCCGGCCCTCAGCGATCACCGCCCCGAACTGCGCGACGAACGTGTGCCTCGGCACCCCCAGCCAGTCAGCCCAAGTCCCGTACTCGCGGGTCTCATCCACCAGACACTCGCCGACATCGAACACCACTGCCCTGATCGTCATGCCCGCAGCCTAGCGAGGCGAGGACGTCCTGTCGGTGGTCGCCCGTACGATCGCGGCATGCCTGACGCTCTCCCCATCCCCGATGACCTGATCGCCCTCCAGCGTGCCCTCGAAGCGGCGCGCGCCGAGCTGTTCGAGTACTCCGCGCAGGTCACCGCCGAGTACCCCGGCCAGGCCCTGCCCGAGGAGCAGGCCGCGCGGCTGAATGCGCTGCGGGAGGGTGAGCGGCAGGCCGGCGCGGCCATGCGGCAACACCCCACCATGCGCGAGGCCCTCGCCGGGCACTGCCACCACCAGACGGACATGGCGCTCAGGGCAGCCGCCGCCGGCTGATCCGCATGTAACCGTTCATGTTTGTTGGCGGTCGATGCGACGCGGCTGTCCTGGTCGCGCGCTAGCTGTTCACAGGGTTGGCGGGGAACTGCCCCCTTGGTTCGTCGGGCCATGAACGACCGCCAACAAAAAGGGCCTGCACGGCCCCACCTTTCCCGCCGCAGTGAAGGTTGAGCAGTCTGAGCGAGACCTGAGCTTGAGCCGCCGGATCCGCAGGATTGCAAGTGGTCAGGACTGAGGCCGCAATATGGCGCCCACAGGATGTAATCACCGAGCGGCGCCGGGAAGATCATTTCTCTGTGAGGAATCAGCCGCACTGCCATCACCGACATTGGGATCTGGTTGGCGAGGTGGCTCCTCTTTGACGGCCGCAACGATTGACGTCTCTGCGAACTCCACTTGGCGCAGCACGCGGGCCACTGTGCCGTCTGCCGATTCAAGCAGCTGGGAGAAGTGTGCGGCCCTCTCTGCGTCCACCTGCGCCCATTGCTTCAGTGCCGCGATATCGCTAGCAAGACTGATCGCCCTCAGACGGAGCACTTGCAGATCTTCCATGGCATCATCGAATCGCCGCTTCAGGCCACTTGAGTCCCTGCCGCGAAACTCATTTAGCATAGCCCCAAAAATCCCGACCCCAGCTACTGTCAGTCCACTAATTAGCTCCGCCCAGGCAACTTCCGCCCCTCTGGGGGATTCCTCGCCGCTAGAGAGAGCGCCCGAAATGAGTACTGGAAACGACAGGGCAGCCAAGATTACGAGCATCTCCTGAATTCGTTCTCTCCACCATCGCCCATGGCGCGTCTGACCCCATTGCGTTGCTTCAGTGCGAGCCAGGAAGAGCCAGCCAATGCCAACTAGCAGATAGGCCGACATGCCGACAATGAACCGAACTTCAGCTGATGAATGATGCAAGCCATAGGCCGCGCCATCGACTATTAATGCAGAGCCTAACAATACCGCTAGACCGAATATCCGCTTCTGTGCGGGCGTCGGCGGCTTGCTGACGGCGTCCCGGAACGTCCTTGTCAATCGGTTCGCAGGCTTGGCAGGCGAGGCCACGTCTCCAGCTCAGCACTGCCAGCACCGGCCCGCGACTTGGACCGCATCACCGCAGGTCAAGACTGGTGCCACTTGTTCTATTCGAACACTAAGGGTTGTCCCGTAAGTGATCTTGCCGTGGGATGATCTCGGCCGTGGCTGGTGTGATCACGGCGTCTGAGCCGTCCTGGATAGCCCCGTTCGCCGGACTGAGCCCGCGCGCCTTCGGCAAGTTGATGAGGCAGC